>JABGQJ010000613.1 GCA_018648945.1 Victivallales bacterium | reverse complement strand
GCCGTGGACGTGCTCGACACGAAGGGCGGCAAGGTGGACGCGGTCGTTCCCTTGCGCCTTGATATCGTGGACGGCGACGGGGGGCTGGCGGAGTTCTCCGGGTGGTACGGCGCCGTCGCTGGCCATGCCGAAGTGAGCCTGACCCTTGGTCCCAACGACCAGCTGGGGAAGTGGCGCATCCGCGCTCGAAACCTGGCGTCGGGCAAGACCGCCGAAACAACCTTCACGGTGACCAGATAGCCGCTTTGGCTGAGGAGACCTAACGATGAAACTGATCCTTGCTCTACTCGTGATCACCACGGCCCAAGTGGCCCTGAGCACGCCCCAACAGATACTGGCTCGGCGGGCTGCTCTGCAGAAGGCCGCCGGCACTGGGACCAAGGCCGTTCCTGTGCTCGTCAAAGGACTGACCGATGAGAACATGGTGGTTCGGCGGACGGCCGCTCGCCTGCTGGCGCGCATGGTGCCCATGCCCAATGCCGCCTTGGGCAAGGCGCTGGTGAACGAGGACGCGCTGGTTCGGCGGTTCGCTCTGGACCGGCTGACGACGCCGCTTGGTCCCAAGGCAGTGCCATATCTGGGCACGGCGTTGGGCGATCCCGCCCCCGAACTGCGGCTTGCCGCCGTGGAACGGCTCGCCGCCATCAAGCCGCGCACGAAGAAAGTGATCGAGCTCCTGACCCGCGCCCGGGTCGATGCCAACACCGGCGTGGCCCGCGCCGCTGGGCAGTCGCTCTGGGACTTCCACCGGGACGTCACGCTCCTCCGCAACCGCCCGGACTGGGACTACGAGGTCCGCGTGGTCAAGACCTTGCCCTTGCCGAAGGAAGGCTGGCGTTTCCGTACCGACCCCCGGGCCGGCGGCCATGTCGAGAGGTGGTTTGTGCCGACCTTCAACGATGCCAAGTGGCAGCAGATCGCCATCGAACAAGCCTGGCAGAAGGCGGGGGTGGATTACGTCGGGGTCAGCTGGTATCGCCGCATCATGGACCTGCCTGCCAAGCCCGAACTGAACGCAGTCGAGATCCGTTTCCTTGGCGTGGACGAGTCCGCTTGGGTCTGGATCAACGGCGTGTATGTCGGCGCGCATGACATTGGCCCCATGGGCTACAACAAGTCCTTTGCCCTCGACATCACCAAGGAAGTCAAGTGGGGCGCCGCCAACCAGATCACAATCCGGGCCATGAGCACCAAGGGCAACGGCGGCATCTGGCGCCCCGCGCGCATCGAGGTCCTGAAATGACGAAGGCCCGCGTGACCCAGCGCGATCTTGCCAGCGGCCTGCGCCAGGCAGGAATCAGAGCTGGCGATCTGGTGCTGGCCCACTCCAGCCTGAGCGCGTTCGGCTACGTCGAAGGCGGCGCGGATGCGGTGCTTGACGCGTTGCTGGACGTCCTCGGCCCAGCCGGGACTCTGGTGTTGCCCACCTTCACCTGGGGGAAGTTCCACAAGGCAACAGATGTCGTGTTCGACGTCGCCGCCACCCCCTGCGAGACCGGTCGCATTCCCGAGACCTTCCGCCTGCGTCCCGGCGTTCGGCGCAGCATCCACCTCTGCCACTCGATGGCAGCCTGCGGCCCAGCCACGGAAGCCGTTCTGGCCAATGGAGTACACAGCTTCTGGCATGGCAGTTCCTTCGATGCGCTCTACGAACGCAACGCCTGGGACCTCATGCTGGGCGTCACCTTCAACTCCTGCACCGCACTCCATGCCGCCGAGGAAAAGGCGAGCGTCCCCTACCGAGCCTACCGCGACTACCCCGACTGTCGCGTCCGCCTCCCGAACGGCGAGTTGATCCTCTGCCCCAGCCTGGAGTTTCTCCGCCAGGACAACTCCTTCAACGACTTCGCCAAGATGGAGAGCATCTTCCGTGACCGCGACCTGCTGACGACCGTGCAGATCGGCGACGCGAAGGTAATGAACATCCGCATTCGCGACGTGATCGACACCGCCTGTGAGCTGCTCGCCGAGGACATCCGCTTCCTGTCGGGTACACGGTAGCCATCCACTCCGTCCACTTCCGGAAAGGCCCCAGACCATGCTTGACAAGACCTACCTGATCCGCGGTCTGGACGCCCTGTGCCGCGCCCATGAGACCAGCCACTTCGCCGACGGGCACCGAGGCGCAGCGATCATCTCCGCCTACTACCTCTGTCATGAGAGCAAGGTGGAGAGGGGCGTCGCCGACATCCTTGCCGCGATGATCGACGAACACTGGAGCCACACGGACCTCTGCGCCCCGTTCCCCACGGAGCCATCCCAGCCCGAGCTTCTGAAGACGGTACGCGCCACATTCCTGGCGAACATCGCCGGCCTGCGACAGGTGGGGCACAACGTCATCTTCCCATCCCTGGCGCTGAAAGTGTTCCGCGAGCTTCCCGAGACCGTGACCCCGGCGCGAGTGGCTGGCCTCTGCAAGCTAATCGAGGCCTTCACCATTGTCGATGATCTAGCGGTGACCGAGGACGATGATATTCCCTACCTGGGTTCGCCGCAGGAAGTCGCCGAGCTGATCCTCGCTGAGCTCCTGCAGGTCATGACCGCCTTCATCGACCGTGGGCAAGGCTGGTCGGGGCACCTCCTCACCTACGGCCGAGCCCTGCTCGACCTGCGGGAAGCCGGGCACGACGACCTGGCAGAGGCAGCGGAACCCGCCTTCCGGATCTACCTCAAACGCATCCGCATGGGGCCCGACAAGGACGGCAAGGCCTTCACCGAGCATCCCGACATCCCCCTCCGTCCCCACCAGCGCGCCTACTGGGAGCGCCGCCAAGCCGGCTCCCCCGCCCTCGGCCACCTCTTCAAGTACCCGTACGGCTTCTACGGCCTGATGGACCTGGCCCAGGACCCGGCCCTCAAGGAACAGTGCATGCGGGACACCTTCCGCGTTTTCTGATATGACGGAGACCGGCCTCCGCGCCTCAGACCACAGGATCATCCCATGTTGAGCACTTCTTCCATTCGTCTCACGTTCACTCTGGCCGCCTTGCTGTGGTGTGGCCCATCCCAGGCGCAGGACGGGGAGGACAGGATCGCGATCTCGGTGCACGACGAAGTGCTGGCCACCATCGGGCCTGGCTTCTCGGGATTGCATCACAATGGGCCGACCCACCGCGCCTGGGACGAGGTGAACCGGCAGACCAGCCCCATGCCTGGGGCGTTTGGCACGCCGCACTGCCGCCGGCTACTCCAGGCGGCGGGACTGCGAGTCGCGCGCATCTTCGTCAATCTTCCCGAGGTGCACCCGGAGCCCGGCGTATTCGATTGGAGCGCAACCGACGCGCGCGTGGCCGAAGTGCTTGAGGCCGGCATGGCCGTGATGCTGTGCCTGCATCAGCGTGACTCGACGTGGTTCGTCGGCGATGCCACCACGCCTTGGTGGCGTCTGCCAGCCGGGCGCAAGGAATGGCGCGAGTTCACACGCGTCTGCGCCCAGCGGTATCGCGGCAAGGTGCGCTACTACGAGATCCTGAACGAACCGAATCACCTGCACAAGGACAAGCCCCACTACATGGGCTGGGACCTCTCGGTGGCGCTGTTCCTGGATGCAGCCAGAGAGATCGAGGCCGTGGAACCGGACGCGCTCATCGGCGGCGCGGCCACCTGGGCTGCTTGGGAGTCCGCCACCTGGGCGAAGCGCGTGCTCGCCCAACCCGATGGGGAGCGGCTGCTTGGCTTCGTCTCGTATCACATCTACACGTCGCACAGTGTGGATGACACCGATGCGCAGATCCTCGCGAAGAGCCCCTGGTTCGAGGAGGCCCCGGTCCACATCCGGCGCGAACTGGCGAAGCTGACGGACAAACGCATTCAGCTCGCGCTCACGGAATACAACGTCAGCGCGGTGTTCACGAAGGACGGCAAGCCATTCACCGATCCCCGTAACGTAAGCACCTTCGGCGGCACGGTTACGGCGCTCGCGATGCTCCACTCGGCGCGCGGCGGTGCTGATCTGTCCATGCACTTTGGCACAATGGGTGGCTTCGGGCTGATCCAGTGGCCCCCGGAGTACCAGGTGCAGCGTCCGTACCACGCCGTGCGTATGCTTCACGAAGCGGCCGGGGTGCGGCCCGGCGCACAGGTGCTGAGGACCGAGACGTCCGAAACGGCCAAGGAGATCAAGAGCTGTGTCGGCGGCAAGTGGACGGCCCACGATGTGGAGTCCTTCGCGTTCCGCCATGGCGACCAAAGCTCCGTTGTGCTAGTCAACAAACGCGCCGCCGGAACCGTCCGTGCCACCGTCACCATCCCGGGGGCCGAGAGGGCAGAGCTGTACCAGTATTCGTCCACCCGGTTGCCGGATGCGATCCACCCGCTGGCGGCGATCCAGGCTGAGGATGGCACGCTCGAGGTGAGCTGCCCGGTCTACAGCGTAACCGTTCTCAAGACCACGCGTTGAGCCGCCGCCGGGATTGGCACCATCGCTGCGTGCTTGCCGGGCGGGATTGGGGCGCTACCGTCGAGGCGATACGCGCCATTCGCCCGCAAGGAGAAAGCTCCCATGATTGCCCGCTCGTTCCGCTGGCCACTGCTTGCCGGCGCGTTTTGGCTTGCGTCGTTTCCCGCCCAGGGGCTGCCGGTGTTCGGCTTCGCGACCGAAGACACGCTGGTCACGTGGACGGCCAAGGCAAACGTGGTTCTCGGGTTCACGCCGGATGGCTTGGGGGACAACGGCGCGGCGCGGCTAACGGTCGATCCCTCGCAGAACTCCTTCGCGTGGATCCGGCACAACCTGCC
>JABGQJ010000612.1 GCA_018648945.1 Victivallales bacterium | reverse complement strand
GAGATCGGTCGGATCGGCATCCAGGTCTGCTACGATCATCACTTCACCGAGAGCGCCCGGAACCTGGCGGTCAACGGCGCAGAGATCATCCTGACCCCCATCTGGGGCGATCTGCGCAGCGATGGCGACGTCTACAACGCCACAGCCAGCAGCCGCGCTCTGGACAACGGCGTGTTCTACATGATGAGCGTGTATTCGCTCAAGCGCAGTCTGATCGCCGATCCCCACGGGCGCATTCTCGCCGCCACCTCGGGCGACGAACCCAACCTGGCCATCGCGGACCTCGATCTCCAGACCTGCCTGGATGTGGACCTGCCGTACCGCATTCCCCCGAATCACCAGCAGATCCAGTTCGGCGAACGTCGTCCGGCCGCCTACCGGTCACTGTTGGCAAGCGAACGGGATGGCTGACCATGGTGCTGCGGAGTACCACCCATCTTCTCTGCCTCGCGCTTCTCATGGGGAACTCTCTCATGGCCCTGTCGATCGGCCAGAACGCCAAGCCTGCCGCCAAATTCAGCAACCAGTGGGAAACGAAACTGCGGCCCAACTTTCCGGCCAGCAAACCGGTCCCCAAGCTCAAGGATATGCATCTGCGGACAACCTTGGCGACGGCCGACACGCCCCAGGCCATCCTGCTCGTGCCAACCCGCTATCAGGAACTGGCCGAGGGCATCCAGCAGGAGATCCAGCAGGCAACCGGCAACCTCGTGCCCATCGTCCCGTGCGACCAGGACACCGACCCGGAAACGCCGTTGGCAACAAGCCATGTCATCACCTTCGGCAACATGGCGACCAACCCATTTGTGTTCCGGCTCTACTGCCAATATCTGACGCTGCTGGATCTGAAGTGGCCCGGCGCAGGCGGCCATGCCCTGCTCTCGTTGCACAACCCCTACGGCACGGGCCACAACACGATCCTGATCGGGGGGAGTGACGATGCCGGGGTGGCCGAATCTGCCCGCCTTCTGGCCAGGGAAATCCAGCGCACCAAGGGAGTCCTGGGTCGGCTTCACGATGTGGGGCTGCCGCCCGACACGAAGGTCCCCGAGCCCTGGCGCGGCGACAAGGTCGCCTACTGGCCAGGCACCCCCGGCACCGTCGGCCAGATCAACAGCCGCAACTGCTTTGGCTGGAATTCCATCGCCACCTACGCCGCCCTCTACTACATGACCGGTCGCCCCGTCTATGCCGAGCACTTCAAGCGCCTCGCCATGGCCACTCCCGAACGCATCCCGGAAGAGCACCGGACCGACTACTCCTACTGGAACCCGGGCAACCCACTGGTCGAGACCTACCACTACTACTCCCCCCTCATTCCCTACCTCTGGGGTCTGATCGAGGAAAGCCCCGTCTTCACCGACGCCGACCGACTCTTCATCACCAACAAACTGATCGAGCAGCAGGACCACTACGATCCCACCGATGCCTTTGCGGTCCCCAACGGCAGCCGTCACGGCAGCTACCAGATGCTCAACATCTTCACCGGGAGCCTATACCTGGCCAAGTACTATCCGGAAGCCCGCTGGCATCAGCGTCTGGCCAATATCCGTACCGCCTTTGCCGCCTGGAAGACCAGCGTGACCTGGGGCGAGCTTGACCTCATCCCCTGGTTGCCCACCAGCCAGGAATTCGTCCTCAACTTCTTCCTCCTCGATGACTCCTGGCGACAGTTCGTCGACTGCGGGGCCGCCGCCGAGCTAATCGCGCCCCAGCTGCACTGCTGGACCGGCACCCCGCGCGACAGCGTCGCCCAACAACAGGCGCTGAGCATGATGCACAAGGCCGCCTGGGTCCTCCAGGAGCCAGGCTATGTCTGGCTGGCCCGGCAGGCCCCCTACGATCTTGGCCTCTTCCGCATCGGCCAATCCTGGTGGCCCAACGAGAAACTGGCCCCAAAACCGCCGACCTGGGCCGTTGATCGGGTCAGCAACGTGCCCTTGCAGAAGACCTACTGGGAGCGCCTGAACAAGCCGATTCCCCTGGAGCAGGGCAGCCAGTACCTGGTCTATCGCGATTCACTGGACGATCAGGGGGACTATCTGCGGCTTGATGTCTCCTGGTTCTGCGATCGGACGCCGTACCATCTGGCCACGCCCGACCTCCTGCGCATCGCGGGCAAGAAGCTGATCAGCGGCCTGGGCAGTCTGCTCATCGTCCGCCGCCAGGGGTTGCTTGAGACCAAGCGCACGCCACAGGTGGCTGCGGTCACCGGCAAAGTCGGTGCCGCGAGCGGCGCGGCTCTGAGCATGCTGGTGCCGCAGATGTCCTACGGCAGCTGGCGACGAACCGTGCTCCACCGAACTGGTCGACAGACCGTGTGCGTGGACGAGGTCGTCCCAACTGCCGCTGGCGAACTGGAGATCAGCGCGGATTGGAAGATCGCCGGCCCCGCCAGCGTGCAGCAGCAGGATGGCATCGGCAGCGCCCGCTCCGCCACCGTGGAACTGCTCTGCGCGGGAGTGGATGAACTGACGGCCGTAGATGGCATCCCTCGCCTCCTCGCCCATGGTGACCTCAAGGCGGGACAACCCCGCCGTCTGCTCACGATCCTGGCCCCGGCGGGGAAGACCCACCGCCGCCTGGGCCGCCTGGGCCCGCAGGTCTATGGGCTCGATGGCGAGGCATTGGTCATTACCGGCCCCGCCCGGTGGGGTGACCTTGGCGTCAAGGCAGCGGCTCTGTATCTGGATCGAGGAACCCTCCTGGCGGCTGAACTGACCCACCTGCAACTGGGGGAGTGGCAGTTCGTCTCCGATGTCCCCTGCGCGTTGGTCTGGGACCTGGTCACGGGTGCCGTTCGCATCGATGTCCCCCGCCCAGCAACCCTTCGCATCGGGACAGACAAGAAGCAACTGGGCAAGGGCGAGCACGATCTCTCCCTGCTCCACGGCAGCGCCTTTGCTACGCTCATTGCCAACATCCCCGCGCTGCCAGATCAACCCATCGCCAAGCCCACGACCGATCCGGTGGCGCTGAATCTGCACCGGGCCACCTGGGTACGTGAGGGAGATCTGGACTGCCTCCGCTTTGCCGCCAACGACCACTGGGCCAGCACCGGCGGCGATGTCCTCCCCCAGGCGAAGGCCTTCACGGTCGCGGCCTGGGTCCGCCCCGAGCGCTTCATCGCCAAGGAGGAATCAGCACGGACCAAGATCTCCTGCCAAGGCATCGCGGCCAAGTGGTCCGTGCCCGACAACCGCCGCAACTGGATGCTCCTGCTTGTCCATCGCAGCCTCGGCTTCTGGGCCTCAAGCGATGGTGGTCTCACGCAAGTGAAACGGGCCGGGCACCCGCAACAACTCGAACCGGGCTGGACCCATGTGGCCGCAGTCTACGACCAAGGCACCGTCACGCTCTATGTGAACGGGAAGCCGGGGAAGCCGACCGTCGTGGGGCCGATCGCCGATGCGGGCGGCGTCCTCACGCTGGGCCGTTACCAATCCGGCTACCCCTTCCGGGGTCTTCAGCACGGTGTGCGTCTCTACGACCGAGCCCTGCCTGCAGACGTTCTAGGTACCCACGCCAAGGCCGGGCCTGGCAGCGACCTCGTCACCGACGCGACCCCGGTCTTCGCTCCGGCCCCGCTCAATGCGCCCCCCCAGGCCATCGGCGGCGACTGGCAACCGCAATGGCTCCGCCACGCTCCCGGCGAAGTACGGCATCTGGCAATCACGCCAGACCAGGATATCTGGGTCGCCTGCGCCAACGGCCTGCTCCTTGGCCTGCATCGCGATGGCGCCGCCCAGCGCGTCCTGCACTTCCCCGCTGAGATCACCTCGCTCTGCGCAGCTCCGGATGCCGAGACCCAGCAAGAGGTCGCGGTGCTCGTCGGCCTGGACAACGACGAAGTCCACGGCCTCGATGCCACCGGCAAGCGCCTCTGGCAGGGAAAGGCCGAGGTCCATCCCACCTACTGGCTGAAGGGCCACTGGCGCGCACCTTGGTTCACCGATCCCAAGAACTGCCACGGTGTGCTGGCGCTCCGTTTCATCCGCTGGCAAGCCGATGCGCCAGCTGAGATCGCGCTAGGCCGGGCCTGCACGGTGGAACTGCGCCGCCTGGACGGCTCCCTCCGAGAACGCGTCGCCGTCAACTGGGGCGACCGGGCCACGCTGGCGGAGGGAGTGGTGAAGGATGGCAGCCCCATGCTTGTCGCGGGCAACTGGTTCCGTTGTCTGCGCGCGGATATGCAACAGATCACCGCCAAAGGCCAAACGGCAGGCGGAGTCTACAACCGGCTCCCCGCCGATTACACGCGAATTCCCGGCCATGGCCAAGGCTTCCGCTTCCCGGTACTCGCGGATCTCGAGGGAGATGGGAAGCAAGAGTTCGCCGCCGCCCTCTGCGGCACCTGGAATGACCTCACGGTGCACGATGCGCAGAGCCAGGCCCCCAAATGGACCCGAGTGATGGGGCCTTGGAGTCGCGGGGCACGCTCGCTGATCAGCGGGTTGTCGGCAGGATCTCTTGGGCAAGGCAACACCCAAGCACTAGCGGCAACCGCACGGAATGGCTGGCTCTGGCTCTTCGCGCCGGACGGCGCCCTCCTCTGGGCAACACGCCCGGGCCCCAGTGCCGAGTGCGTGCAGGTCGCCCACCAGCAGGTCGTGGCAGGCTTTGCCGACGGCCATCTGCGCGCCTACGACGCCCAAGGGGAGGTCCAGAGATGGGCTTCCCTGCCCGGCCAAGTCACCCATTTACTCAAGACCAGCGACGGCGTTGTCGTCGGCACCTCGA
>JABGQJ010000611.1 GCA_018648945.1 Victivallales bacterium | reverse complement strand
GTCCCAGCCGGGAAGGCCATGGTCCTGCTCCTATGCAATGACTGCCCCGGATCGCAGGCTCATCGAGCCAGCGACTACTTGCCTGGGGGGTATGACAGCATCGGGTGGTGCGGCGTGCTCCAGACTTGCCTCAAATGTGTAGTATGCAGTATTGGGGCGTATGAATCCAGGCTAGTGCACATCCCACCGTCTGTTGCGAGCATCTGCCTGGTTGTACCTCAGCCAGGTCGCGTGCCCGTCGGCAAACACCAGGGTCAGGCCGTCATTATGGCGCCGCCAGGCCACCCGGGGGCATGGCGTCTGGTTGCCGCAGGGAGTGCAGCCGCCGTTGCGGTCAAGGTGAGGGTTGATGTAGTGGCAGGAGGAGTCGGCGAACGTCGGAACGTCTGAAGGGGAGCTGATGGCGAGAAGCTTCTTGTCACGAACCTGGCAGTTGTAGCCATACCCGCCGTGGGCCCGCCTGCCCGTGTAGCTGGCTGTTGGACACGCGTACATGTTGGTGTCGTTGATGTAGTTGCTCACCCAGGGACCACAGATGGGGCAGAGGTAGCAGTTGGTCACGTTGTAGGGCCCCACAGCCTGCGAACCCGAATAGTGGTGCATGGGGGACAGGTGACCTTCATTGTCATTCACGTACATGGTCAGAGCCAAGCCATACTGCTTCAGGTTGCTGGTGCACGAGATCTGCCTCGCCTTGGCCCGGGCCTGTTGCAGGGCTGGCAACAGCATGCTGGCAAGAATCGCGATGATCGCAATCACCACTAGCAACTCGATGAGAGTGAAGCGACGGGACGAGGTTGGGTGGCTGACTCTTGGCATGGCAGGGCTCCGTTCTGCGTGCTACGAATCACTCACCGACCGCTTGGGCCGGGGGGAAGGCACCATTCGTCTGTCCTGTCTCGGCCCAAGCTGGGATCGACTGCGGGATCCCGGAGCGGGGCCTGCGACTGTTTCTACATTAGACCGGGCAGCAGGCCATGTCAAAAGGGGAGGCCCTGAGTGGGCTGTTCAGGGGCATATTGCCCTGCCAACCACCGTCTTGGCCATGGCCGGGAGATAGCTCACGCGGACCGGAGTGTCCCGGTGGAGTTGCGAAAGGCTGGGGCCGGACCAAGTTGTCGAGAGAACCCAAGGTCTGGAACCAGAGCAGGCCAGTCCGGCCCATACAGGAGCAGTGCATACGCGAATGAATGCCAAGGAACGCGTGCATGCCGCGCTGAGGCGCGAACCGGTGGATCGCGTGCCGATCTGGATGTGGTTCCACCCAGACACGACCGCGCGTCTCGGTGCCCTGCTGGAGTTGCCCCCCGCTCTGGTCGTGGAGGCCATGGGGGATGACATCCGGCAAGCATGGGTGGGCAACAACTCCGCCATGGAAGGCACGGTCCATGAGTTCGACGGAGAGACCCACACGGACGCCTGGGGGGTGGAGTGGATCAAGGAGGGCGCGTTCAACCAAATCCGTCGTTCCCCTCTGCAGGACGCAGACGAGGCCGACATCCTCAACTACGAGTACCCCTATGAGCGCATAGACCAACTACTGGGCCATATGGGTGCCCCGATGGCAAGCAGCTCGGAGCACTTCATCGGCTGCGACGTCTCTCCCTGTCTGTTCGAGATGGTTAGTCGAATCCGAGGGATGGAGAATGCCATTCTGGATCTGGCTGCCGAACCTGAGCTTGCGGCGACCATGCTGGGCCGGGCCGGGGACTTCTCGGTGCGGCTAGCCGAGCAGGCATGTGACCGATTCGCGGTCGATTGGCTTTGGACCGGAGACGATGTGGGCGGCCAGCGAAGCATGATCATGGGCCCGGCATGCTGGCGGGAGTTGATCCGGCCCCATCTCGCTCGCATCTTCGAGGTTGGCAGATCGCGAGGACTATGGGTGGCATACCACTGCTGCGGCGCCATGCGCCCCATCATCCCCGACCTCATCGACATGGGGTTGGATGTGCTGAACCCGGTGCAATGCAATTGCCCGGGAATGGACCCCATCGAGCTGAAGAGGGAATACGGCAGTGCGCTCTCCTTCATGGGCGGCGTGGATACCCAACACCTGCTCCCAAGGGGCAGTGCGGCTGAGGTGTACCGTACCACGATGCACTTGGTGGAGGAGATGACGGTCGATGGGGGCGGCTATATCCTTGCCGCGTCCCATGCCGTGCCGCCGGAGACTCCCGTGGCGAACATCTTCGCGATGTACGAGGCTGCGGGGGTCACGCGTGGAGAGGTCCTCGACCGCGCCGCTGTCCTGCGGGCCGGGCTCGGCGAGGACGGATGAGTTCGCTGCCTACACCTTGGACTTGATCCGCCCCTGGATGGACTGATTGTTGGCCTGCTCGGTGGCGTACTGCGCCCAGTAGCCATCCTCGCCGCTGGCGAGAATGGTCTCGGGCGTGCGACCGTTGATGACCACCTCGGCAAACTCGTTGATGACCAGGACAATGTCGCTGGTGTGCCCGGTGGGACGCAATTCATGGGTCTCGGTCAGCGTCCGGCTGTAGAGCTCGATGGTCATGCCTTTGAAGTCGTAGCTGGAGCGACAGAGCGCCACCCCTTCGGTCCCGGCGATCTCCAGCGTGTTGACCATGGGGCGTGGCTCAATGTGCCCGGCCCAGGAGAGGCTGGCGTTGAGCGTGACCAACACGCCATTGTCGAGCTGCCCAACGATGCCGATGTGGGTGGGCGGCGTGAAATCCTCGCCCATCCAAGCGCCCCGCGCAAACACGTCCGCCCAGGTGCCGCCGACCAGGAAGCGGGCTTGATCCAGCTTATGGATGCCACAGTCCAAAGCCCCGGCCAGTTCCATCAACCGGGCGCGGCGTTCCTTGATCGGGCCAAAGCTCTTGTGCCCATCCCACATATTGGCGAAATGCAGAGCGTTGATCTCGCCGAGACGGCCCTCGCGAATCCAGCGCCGGAGGATGTCATTCTGCTCGCCGTAGCGGGTCTCGAAGTTCACGGCCAAGGCGAGGCCAGAGGCATCCGCCAAGTCGATCATCTCCCGGCATTCTCCCAGAGTTGCAGCCATGGGCTTCTCGACGATGACGTGCTTGCCCGCGCGGAGGGAATCGGTCACCAGCCGGTAGTGATGGTCCATCCCGGCGGCGATGTAGACTGCATCCAGGCCAGCTTCCGCGAGCATCGTGTGATGGTCGTTGTACTTCCCCTCGACCGGGCGCTCAAAGGCACCCGTGGCGGCGGGGCTGATATCGCAGACCGCCACCAGGTCGCCGCCCGTGCAGACCTCGTCGTAGAAGGCCGGGGATACGGCGTTGCTGCCGTGTTTGCCGAGTCCGATAAGTCCAAAGCGCAAAGACATTTTCAGGTCTCCTTGGCAGGAAAAGCGTCAAGCATGGCCGAACACCTGGAATATACGCCCCGGCACGCCCCCGGCAATGGCTTCGGTCTCTGAGGATGGACTGTTCAGGGGCGACCCACGACCGACGACTTGACGCCTAACCAGATGGTTGGTAGGATAGTGGGGCATGAGCGATCCGGTTGCCAGGCAATGCAGATGCAGACTGGAGCAGAAACAATGGGCGCAAGAAGGCACCGTAGGAAGCTGACAGCGCGGACGGGTCCCCTACTGAACCTCACAGCTGCCGGCCCGGGTTCTTTCTGGGGAGATCCTGCGGTGGCTACAGAGCCGTCTCGCCGCTCATGCCCGTCCTGGTGCTTGGCTTGGTCCTCCCTACTCTTGTCGGTTCTGCGCTTCTGCCTTCCCCATGAGTCGCAGTTACCCGCCCCATCCCCCATCCTAGGAGGCATAGTGGGAAAATGACGAGTCATCGAAACGCCACATCCATTTTCATTGTGTTTGTCGTGGTAGTTCTCGCGGCGATGCTAAGTCGGCTGCTGAACGACCCGTTCAACGACCAGGATTTCGATCGGGCCACCTGGGGATCCAGCAAGCCGCGCAAACGGGCCAGAATGGCGACCGATCTCATTGAGAATCACCTAGACCAAGGCATGAAGAAAATCGAGGTACTCGAGCTCTTGGGCGAGCCCGACGCGACGCGCGACGAGACTGACCTCTACTCGGTTGGCAGTTGGCGCTTCTCGCGCGGAGGGTCCGGCGAGAAATTCGTGCACATCGCCTATGGTACTGGTGCGCGGGTCATGTTCATGAAGATCGGTGGGTTCTGATCCGCCAACCCATGGGCGCCGCAACACAGACCGGTAACGCATGGCAGTTCCAGCCACTCCTCCCGGAGCCGACGGTGAAGTTGAGCGCCATCAGTAAAGTCGTGAGAATGGCGAGGAACGCTCTGCTCCTGTTCGCCGGGGCCACTGCCATTGCTGGCCCAGTGCAGAAACTCGATGATGCCGTGCGGGCGAAGCAGGTGAAGGACATGAAGTTCGGCATGTTCATCTGCTGGTCGTTCAGCACGTTCGCCGGGAAGGAGTGGACAACGGAGCCGCACGGCCCCGACTTCTTCAAGGCCACCGGCTGCGACACCGACCAGTGGTGCCGCACGGCGAAGGAAGCGGGCATGGACTACATCCTCTTTCTCGCCAAGCATCACGACGGGTTCTGCCTGTGGGACACCAAGACCACCGGTCAGAAGGTCACCAACAGCCCGTTGGGGATCGATGTCCTCGCCAAACTTCGCACATCCTGCGACACCTACGGCATCAAGCTCGCGCTCTACTTCTCCGAGGGGGACTGGACATGGCCCGGAAGGAAGGGCACCCGGTCGGGCGCCAACCCGGAGGTGAAGAAAGCCCAGCTCAAGGAG
>JABGQJ010000610.1 GCA_018648945.1 Victivallales bacterium | reverse complement strand
CCCTCGCCTGCTTCCGCTATGTGCTCGACAATCCCAGCGACGTGGCTGTGGAAGCGACGGTCTGCGGCACGCTCGGCAACCTCACGGCAGGGAAGACCAAACGCAACCGCTTCCGCAACGAGGACGGTCTGCGTGGCCTCGTCTTCGATGGCCTTGATGGCGACAAAGACGCCCGCGAGTATGGCTCCATGGTTCTGGTCACCGACGCTACAGACGTGAGCTACAAGACGACTTGGCCCCAAGAGAGCTGGCGGCGGTCCCTGCTCCACTTCTGGGATGATCTGGTCGATGATGGACGACTGGACGACAGCCCCGAGGACACGGCCGGGGGCATGTCCTATGGCTCGCTGGCCGCGTCGGTCGTTGTCCCTGCCGGCGGCACGGCAACCGTGACCTTCTGCCTCTCCTGGCACTTCCCCAACCGCTACAACTGGGCGCCCGGCACCATCGAGTGCGACTGTGCCACGAAGAAACTCAACCCCGCCGACCGCATCGGCAACTACTACACCGAACAGTACGCCGACGCGTGGGATGTCACTCTTCGGGAATTCCCTCGTCTCCCCGAGCTCGAACAGCAGACCGTGGCCTTCGTGCAGGCCATCTGCGATTCCGACCTGCCCGCCGAAATCAAGGAATCAGCCCTCTTCAATGCCAGCACGCTGCGCAGCGAAACCTGCTTCCGCACCCCCGACGGATTGTTCTACGGCTGGGAGGGTTGCAGTGATGGCGGCGGCTGTTGCAGTGGCAGTTGTACTCATGTGTGGAACTACGAGACCACCACGCCCTTCCTCTTTGGCGATCTAGCCCGACGCATGCGCGAGGTCGAGTTCCTCCACTGCACCAACCCCGAGAATGGCCAGATGAGCTTCCGCGTCTCTCTCCCCATCGAACGCGAAAAGGGCCAGGGCGCGGCTGCCGCCGACGGCCAGATGGGTTGCATCATGAAGGCCTATCGCGAATGGCGGCTCTGCGGCGACGACGAGTGGTTGCGCACTCTCTGGCCCCGGGTCCGCAAGGCCCTGGAATTCGCCTGGATTCCGGGCGGTTGGGATGCGGACCAGGATGGGGTCATGGAAGGATGTCAGCACAACACCATGGATGTGGAATACTACGGCCCCAACCCCCAGATGGGCTCCTGGTACCTCGGCGCGCTCCGTGCGGCCGAGGAGATGGCCAAGGCCATGGGTGAGGCCGACTTCGCCGCTAACTGCCACGACCTGTTCGTGAAGGGAAGCGCCTGGCTCGACAAGCATCTCTTCAATGGCGAGTACTACGAACACGAGATCCGCCCGCCAGCGCGCGCCGAAGACGTCGCCCCGGCCCTGAAACTCACCATGGGCGCGAAAGACGTCACCAAGCCCGACCTCCAGCTCGGCCCCGGTTGTCTCGTGGACCAGCTGGTGGGCCAGTACCTGGCCCACGTCTGCGGCCTCGGCTACCTACTCGACCGCGAGCATGTGGAGAAGACGCTCGCGGCAATTATGGAGCACAACTTCCGCACCTCCCTATACGGACACTTCAACAACATGCGCAGTTACGCGCTCAACGACGAAGCCGCTCTGCTCATGGCCAGCTACCCGCGCGGCGGTCGGCCGGAATCCCCCTTCCCCTACTTCAATGAAGTGATGACTGGCTTCGAGTATTGCGCCGCCACCCATATGCTCTACGAGGGCATGGAGAAGGACGGCCTCACCGCCATCCGGGCCATCCGCGCCCGCTACGATGGGCACCGTCGCAGCCCCTTCAACGAGGCCGAATGCGGCCACCACTATGCCCGCGCCATGGCAGCCTGGTCCGGCATCCTTGCCTGGACGGGCTTCCAGTACGACGGCACGACCGGCACCATGTCCGTCACGCGTGCCGGCACCTGGTTCTGGTCCACGGGGTATGCCCACGGCACGGTTGAGATTGCCGATGGCCTGGCCACCATACGTGTTCTCGGCGGCGAGCTTTCCCTGTCCCGTTTCGTTGCCGGAGAGTATGGAGAGGCGAGCCCACGCAAGCCCCTCCGCCTCCAGCCCGGAGACATCCACCGTCTGGAGCTCCGGTAGCAGGTTCCCTACATTGCCAACAGTTGGCGGGCCACCTTTGCCGTATCAGCCAGGGAGGCCAGACTGGGCGACACTTCGCTGACCAGCGGTCCTTCATAGCCGATGGCGTGCAGTTCGCGCATGACGGCAGCGAAGTCCACCTCGCCTTCCAGAAGGGGGGTCCATTCGCCGCTGAGCGCCCGGCCTTTCCAGTCCTTCAGGTGGACGCGCTTGATATGCGTGCCCACGATCCGCACCCAGTGGTGCGGGAATTGGAAGACCGCCATGTTGCCGGGATCGAAGTAGAAGCCGATCCACTCGCTGTCCACTTCGTCCAGGAAACGCTTCACCTCCATGGGGCTGAAGCAGAAGCCGCTCCAGACGAATTCGTAGGCCAGGGCCACCCCCGCCTTCTCCGCCGTGGGCGCCAGCTTGCGCAGCGAGTCCACGCCGTTGCGGTAGGCATCGTCGTAGTATAGGTCTGCCGAGAAGCGCCCCAGAGTGGTCAGCGCCGCAGTCGCCCCCAACTTGCCAGCCACTTCGAGACCGAAGGCAGTCTCTTCGATCGCCCGAGCCTGTGATTCGCCGGAGTCCAGCAGATTGCCGGTGTTGTGATTGATGGTCATCGAGGAGATGGGCAGACCGTATTCCTTGGAGAGCGCCTTGATCTCTTCGATCTGTTCCGGCGTGACGTCACCGGTCAGAGGACCAGTCGCCTTCATGCTCAGTTCGACCGTCTCGTACCCCGCCTCCTTGGAGGCCTGGAAGAACTCGGCCATGGACATGTTTGCGCAGATGAGTTGGCTGATTCCGATCTTCATGATTCTACTCCTCAGTCGCTCAGGGGTTCGGTGGAGATAATGGCCTTGAGACAATGGCTGCCGCCAGCCGGAATCGTGGCTTCATCGCCACGGGCATTGGTCGTTTCCACACAGACCATACCCGGATATTCGTCGTCACCGAAATCGGGCATGCGGGCTGCTTTGGCAATCCACGGATTCCAGACGACCGCAGAGTTGCTGCCTTCCTTGGCGATGCGGATGCGGCGGGCGAAGCCGGGGTCAGTGATCGTGGCCTCGCTGGGGCAGTCGGTGAAAACAAGGTCGGTCTCAGCGGCGATCCGGACGGGGCCGTTCTGCGTACCGGGCGCATTGGCACCGCCAACCGTGTCCACGGAGGGGCAACCGTCAAACCCGTCGATCACGATGTCGGTCACGGCACTGACATTGAAGTACGTGTGCAGAGCCTGGGTCATCCGCAGGGGGGCATTGCTCAGGTTCCTGGTCGTGAGGGCTACCTCAAGCTTGTCGCTGATGGTGATGGCAAGAAGCAATTCGAAGGGGGCATCGAGCATCCCCCGCGTGGCCTCGCTGTCGCCCAGACGCAGCGTAAGACGCGTGCTGTCCCAGCCAAGTGCTTCGGCGCCGACCACCTCCCAACGCGAGATCCGGGCAAAGCCGTGCGACGGCAGATCGGGATTGCTGGGATGTCCCCCAAACCATGGCCAGCACACGGGAATACCACCCCGGATCGGCTGGTCGTCGGCATACCAGCTTTTGCCGCTAAGCCAGAGCAACTCGCGACCACCTCCCGGCAGGAAGGACATGACGTGGCCGCCCTGCAGGCAGACCGCCGCACTGGACTGCCCGCAGGACAGAGTCGCCACGGGCAACCGTCCCTTGGTCAGATTGTAGGTTACCGCGCCCTCGGCACGAAAATCGTTGTTCAGCTGCTGCAGATCCTGCATAAGTCCCCAATTCCTTTGCCTGTTGGTGACGACCACGTCTCCGGGACCAACAATCGCCACGACCGGTGGCCGGACGGGCCATGACGCGGGCGTCGCCTCCAGATTACCATACGTAGCCCGGTTTGCCAACCGCGACACCTACGAGTGTGCACATGTCAGCCTATGATGCGCGCACCATGAACTGACATGCACCCCGAAGAGGCTAGCGGTTGACCGGGACCAAGGCCACAGTCACCGTACTGCCAGCTAGCGCGCCCCCCTCCGGCAACGGCAGTGACACCACAGTGCGATCACCCGCGAGTTTCGCCGGGGCTCCCGCCCAACGTCCCGGCACGGTCACGGTCAGCGTCAGCCCCTGGTGTTCAGGGTTGGCAGCGGACAGGGCCAGTCCCTGGTCCGACCAGACTGCCATCAGGGCGCAAGGCTGATCCACCCGGACCTCGCCAAGGCTGGGGACCATACAGGCCCCGGCTTTGTAGAAGACGAACTCGGCCCGGCGCAGCCCCGCATGGTACGCCGCCTGCAAGTCGGCACGGTTCGCCAGGACCGTGACGGGCAGGGCCTTGGCATAGTCCTCGACGCCCTTGTCGCTCACAGTGGGAGCAACCACGTAGGCGTAGGAGCCATCGGCGACCTGCTGGCCGTGGTCGACCCAGGCACTGAACACGTCCATGGTGACCGGCTTGTCACTGAGTGGATGGCTGACCGTCTTCCAGTTGCCCGTCTGCGCGTCGTTGCGCACGGTCAGTGAACCGGGCGTGGGCAGCACATAGGCCACGCCATCGTGGTGGACCCAGCCCAGGCCCTTCAGGTGGTGTTCTCCACGAGGCAGAACGCGTGTGCCCCGGTCGTCCGCCACCTTCACGTCGCCTTTGAGCAGGCATTGGTTGAGCGAGGTGGTCACCGGGGCCTCCGTTTGGCAACGAATGCCAGCGCCGAGGCAGACATACTCGTCATCGAAGAAGAACAC
>JABGQJ010000061.1:15362-19332 GCA_018648945.1 Victivallales bacterium | reverse complement strand
CTCACGGCGGTCAAGGTCTCACCGGGGCGCGGGTAGGCAAGGGCGCTGACCGACACGAAGCAAGCAACCATTGCGAAGAGGCGAAGCGTCTTCATACTGACTCCACGTTTGCTGACCATCCCGGCCCTGCGCTAACTGGTACAGCGCCGACGCCGGATACAGCCACAGACCTTAGCCGCATCCCTCCCGCGCGCAACCGCAAACCGCCACTCCCATCTCACTCGAGCCAGATACGTCAAGTTTGGCGTCGGGCGCAGGACTCCGGGGTTGCGGGCGCTGGCGGGGTGCAGTGGATGGCCCATGGGCTGGGCCGGGTCAGTACCGGTCCAGCGAAGGGAGTTGGGGGTCGAGCTCGGGGAAGAGGATGGTGGCGAGAAGGGCGGCATCGCCTTGGGTGCTGACCTGGGGACGCGCGAGCGTGTCGGCGGGATCCTCGGCCCCGAAGATCAGGGTGGCGGCGTAGTCGCCGGCCTGCAGGCGATGGGCCGTGTCGGTGGCAGGGGTGATCTGGACGCTGCCAGCCTGGATCTCCAGGTTGGCTTCCTGGCGACCGTCGCCGACTAGGAGACTGCCGTGCCAACCATGGTGGCGGGACGCTGCCAGCCGCGCGGCAAAATCGGCGGCCAGCTTGCCTAGGCAGGACGACAGATTGACCGTTCGGACCAAGGCTCCCGCATTGCGGCGATACCCCCGGCTGACCCGGCATTCCCCAAGTCGCAGGCGTCGCGAGAGGGCACTCCGGTAGGGCAGGAGGGAAAAGGTCACTTCCGCCTGATCATGTTCGGTGCAGAGCCTCTCCACCAGGGCAATCACGTCCTCGGGATCACCGCAGGCGTCCTCGATCCGGAACCGGCCCTCTTCCAGCTTGGCGATCAGTGCGCCAGCGACGGCCGTGCCATCGTCTCGCCAGCAGCGAGCGAGGATATGGTCCCCCTGGTGCTTGTTGCGCCCGCCATGGGTGGGGCGCACGGCCGTGCCATCGAGTGTCTCCTGCCAGCGGTTCATGCAGGCGAGAACATCCTCAGCGAGGGCCGTCCCCGAGAAATCCTCGGTGGCCGGGGCGCTGCGGGTTGGCTTGAGATCCTTGGCCTTGACGGTGACGCTGTCGTCGCTCCAGCCGCGCACATACCCGAACTGGCAATAGAAGTCGGGGATGCCGAAGAGCACGCTGATGTCGTAGCCGGCTTCCTGCATGGCATCGACGGTGGCCCCAAAGGTGTCGCGCATCAAGCCGCGCTTGCGGTAGTTCCCATCGGTGGCCACGGCCCCGATTCCCGCCGTGGCCAGGCGCGCGCTGCCGATCCGCGTCAGGTACCGGAAGACAGTGACATTGGTCACGACCCGGCCATCGAGCAGGCCAATCCGACAATCCGGCATCTGCACCCAGTTTGGGAGGTCCCCAAAGCCGCGGATGCGGGCCAGGGTTTCCGGGGAAGGTTGCTCGTGGAACGTTTCGGCGATCAGGGTGGCGACTTGGTCGGCGTGTGTGGCCGCGTCGGGAGCAAGAATGCGGAGACGGTTCGGGGTCGGCATGTGGCGTCCTCTGGTGCCGCTTGGGCGGCGGTTGGTTCCGGGGCGATGTATGGCAGACAAGGTGATGCGGCGAGCGCAACGACGCAAGTCTCCGCATTTGCAGAACCTTCTGGAAATCGTGTTGAGGTGGTCTATGTTGGCAGGCTCCCCCCGTCTCCTCCACCTGTTCATCTGGAAGACCCATGGCTCGCGAGTCCGCCATTCATACCGTCAAAGAGGACCCACGCAAGGTAGAGTATGCCTTCCTGGTTGGCGTGCAATTCCCGGAGCAGTCCGCCGAGGAGTCCGAGGAATTGCTGGCCGAGTTGGCCGAGTTGACTGATACCTTGGGCGTGGCTGTGGTTGGGCGCTCGGTGGTGCGCATCCGCAAGCCGCAGGCCCGCTACCTGGTGGGCGAGGGCAAGGCGGACGACGTGCTGGACCAAGCTCGCGAAGCGGGGGCGGACGTGGTGATCTTCGATGACTACCTCACCCCTTCGCAGCAGCGCAACTGGGAGGCCAGGGCCGAGCTGGCGGTGATCGACCGCCAGGAGGTGATTCTGGACATCTTCGCACAGCGGGCCCACACGAGCGAGGCCTCCTTGCAGGTCGAGTTGGCGCGAGCCAACTACTCGCTGCCTCGACTGCGTCGGCAGTGGACGCATCTGCACCGTCAGGGCGGTGGCGCCGGCGGGGCTGGCGGTGCCGCGACGCGGGGTGAAGGCGAACAGCAGATCGAGGTGGATTCCCGCTTGGTCCGCCGACGGATCGCCCGCCTGAAGACCCAGCTGGCGCAGGTCCAGAAGCATCGCCGGACGCAACGGGCCAAGCGGCTACGGCGTCCCGTCCCGGTGGCTGCCATCGTGGGCTACACGAATGCCGGGAAATCCTCCCTGCTCAATACCATGACCAACGCCAATGTTCTGACCGAGGACAAGCTCTTCGCGACGTTGGACCCCACCGTCCGGCGCGTCGAGTTGCCCAACAAGCAGCCCCTGCTGCTAGCGGATACGGTGGGCTTCATCCGCAAGCTGCCCCACTTGCTTGTGGAGGCCTTCAAATCGACCCTGGAGGAGACCGCGCTGGCCGATCTGTTGGTGGAAGTGGTGGACGTGACCAGCCGGTCGATCGAGGAGGAGCAGACCACGACCCAGGAGGTGTTGGCCGGGCTGGGCGCGGGGGAGAAGCCAAGCATCACGGTGTTCAACAAGATCGATCTGATCGAGGACGATTTGGTGATTCGCCGGTTGCGGCGGCGGCATCCAGACGCCCTTTTCGTCTCTGCCCGGACCGGGGAGGGGCTGGATCTGCTGGCGGCGCGCCTCGCCGAGTCGGTGGCCGGCAGCATGCAGCAGGTCGAGTTGCTGGTGCCGCACAGCCGGTACGACTTGATGGCCCGCCTGCACAGTGCGGCCACGGTTCTCCGCGAGCAGTACGAGGACGACGGCATCCATGTGACGGCTAATGTTCCGCCCGACCTGCATGCCGCTGTGGCCGAGTTTCTCTCGCCCTCGCCTGCTGACGGAATTGACAGGTCGGCCCCCCCATGCTAGAGTCATTAGTTGTAGTGTGCATGATTGTTCTTTTCATGCCTGCGGCCCCACTCTCCCGGCCGAAGCCCTCCCATCCCCCCTCCATTGCGAGCGTTGTTCCGGCTCTACGTCGGCAGGTCGCTCGTCTCTCCGTGGGGACGCCTCGCCAGCCGAACAGAAGAGAAGGCAGAATGTCTCCGAGCAGTCGCCAAATCGGTGTAACGGGGGGAATTGGGGCGGGGAAGACGGCCGTTCTGCAACTCCTCGGTGAGATTGGCTGTAGGACGGTGGACGCCGATGACGTGGTGCATTGGCTGTATGAACCGGGACATCCGGGGTACGAGATCGTCTCCAGACGCTGGGGGAAACGGGTGCTGACGGCAGGCGGTGAGGTGGACCGCAAGGCCGTCGCTGAGATCGTTTTTCGCGAGAGGAGTGAACTCCAGTGGCTGAACGGGGTCATTCATCCCAGAGTTAGGGAACGAATCAGGAGTCTGGCAAGCGAGTCGGAGACGCCGCTCTTCTGTGGTGTTCCACTGCTCTTTGAGACGGGTTGGGACCGGTTCATGTGGCGCTCGGTTTCGGTATGGTGCCCGTTCCGCGTACAATGGCAGCGACTTCGCCATCGTGGTTGGGACCAGGAAGAGATAGAACGCAGACTGGCCTGCCAGATGAACATGGACGAGAAACTAGCGAGAGGAGATTTCGGGATCATCAACAACAGTAGCTGGAGACAGTTGAGAGAGCAGTGCCGACTCCTGGTGGAGCGGCTCGAACACGCGGCATAGCGCACTGAGCGTTTCAGACATAGGGAAACGTGACCCATGAGCCCCAAGGACGAATCCACAAACGAGCCCGCCGTGGCGGACGCCAAGGACGCCGCGATAGACTCGGAGCCGAAGGCGGCCAAGAAGAAGGCGGCCACG
>JABGQJ010000061.1:0-15264 GCA_018648945.1 Victivallales bacterium | reverse complement strand
ATGCAGAACATGGACATGCCTGCGCTTACCCAGATGGCTCTCGACCTGGACGTCGAGGGCGTGGGCTCGCTCAGCAAGCATGACTTGATCTTCGAGATCCTGAAGAGCAACACCAAGCACAAGGGCGCGATGTGTGGCGGCGGCGTCCTGGAAGTCCTCCCGGACGGCTTCGGCTTCCTCCGCACTCCCTGCTACAGCTACCTGCCGTGCCCCGAAGACATCTACATGAGCCCGTCCCAGATCCGGCGCTTCAGCTTGCGCACCGGGGACACGATCCGCGGGGAGATCCGCCAACCTCGGGAGAAAGAGCGGTTCTTTGCCATGCTCAAGGTGGATTCCATAAATGGCGAGGAGCCGGAACGCAAGAAGGGCAAAGTCCCCTTTGAGAATCTCACTCCCTACTTCCCCACCCAGCGTCTGATTCTGGAGCGGGAGGCCAAGGAGGTCTCCATGCGGGTGATCGATCTGGTCACCCCCGTCGGGCGGGGGCAGCGCGGGCTCATCGTCGCGCCGCCGCGCACGGGCAAGACCGTTCTCCTGCAGAAGATCGGCAACAGCATCACGGAGAACAACAAGGACATCGAGCTGATCGTGCTGCTGATCGACGAGCGTCCGGAGGAAGTGACCGACATGAAACGGTGCGTGGACGCCGAAGTGGTAAGTTCCACCTTTGACGAGCCCCCAGACCGGCATGTCCAGGTTGCCGAGATGGTGATCGAGAAGGCCAAGCGGCAGGTCGAGCACGGGCGCCATGTCGTGATCCTGCTGGACAGCATCACCCGCCTGGCCCGGGCCTACAACACGATTGAGCCGCACAGTGGGCGGATTCTCTCCGGCGGCGTGGATGCCAACGCCCTGCACAAGCCGAAGCGCTTCTTTGGCGCCGCCCGCAATGTCGAGGAAGGCGGCAGCCTGACCATTCTGGCCACCGCCCTGATCGACACGGGCAGCCGGATGGACGAGGTGATCTTCGAGGAGTTCAAGGGCACCGGCAACATGGAACTGCACCTGGACCGGCACCTTGTCGACAAGCGGATCTATCCCGCCATCAGCATCGAGCGCAGCGGCACCCGCCGCGAGGAGCTGCTTCTGCATCCCGATGAACTCGGTCGCATATGGACCCTCCGACGCGTGCTCAACGGGGTGCCGAACACCGAGGCGATGGAGCTGCTGATCAGCAAGCTCAAGAAAACCGGCAACAACATCGAATTTCTGATGTCATTGCAGGTATAGACCCGGCGTATTTTCCGGGCTTGGACGGCGTTCGGTTGCGAACCGGTTTGGGACGCAGTAAGATTGCCTGTGGAGACCGCTCGTGCGGTCGCCCGGAGGCTCGATTCGATATTCGCCGAACTTTACGAACCTACGGACAAACGAGGCTACGAGACCAATGGAGAAGATGACCTGCCCGTACTGCGAGAGCAAAGTGAGCATAACTGCCGTCGAGACCGATGACGGGACCTGCCCGGAGTGTGGTGCTCCACTGATGGGGTCGTTGATCTTCGACAGCGTCTCTGACGACGACGACGATCCCTACGAAGAGGGCGAAGGGCACCTGTCAGGCCTTCAAGACGACGACTAGTAGCACGACACCCTCAGGAAGGGCAACGAACCTGCAGAGATGACCGACACCAGCAAGACCGTATACGACGAAAGCAAGATCAGGACGCTGAGCTCCCTGGAACACATCCAGGCGAGACCCGGCATGTACATCGGCCGCCTCGGAACGGGGGAAGACCCCGACGATGGCATCTACGTGCTCCTCAAGGAAGTCGTCGACAACAGTATCGACGAGTACATCATGGGGTACGGGAAGAAGATTGACGTCTTCCTCGGCGAGGAGGGAGAGATCTCCGTGCGCGACTACGGGCGCGGCATCCCCCTTGGGAAGCTGGTCGATTGCGTGTCCCGCATCAACACGGGCGGCAAGTACAACGACGATGTATTCCAGTTCTCCGTCGGCCTGAACGGGGTCGGGCTGAAGGCTGTGAACGCGCTCTCATCTTCCTTCGTGGCCACTTCGCACCGGGAGGGGAAGTTCAAGCGTGCGGCCTTCGAGAATGGGGCTCTTGTCGCGGAGACGGACGGTGCGTCCGACCAGGTGAACGGCACCGAGGTCACCTTCCACCCGGGCGCGCAGTATTTCGGGGAGTTCCGGTTCGACGAGTCGCTGATCCGGCGGCGCCTGCTCTCCTACGCCTACCTGAACACCGGTCTCTCGCTCCACTTCGGCGAGGAGCGTTTCCATTCCAAGAATGGGTTGCTGGACCTGCTGGACGACAAGGTGGACGGGGAGCGACTCTACGACATTGTCTACTTCCGGGGCGAGCAGTTGGAGTTCGCCTTCTGTCACTCGCCGGGCTTCGGCGAGAGCTACTACTCCTTCGTGAACGGGCAATACACCAACGACGGGGGCACGCACCAATCCGCCTTCCGCGAGGGCGTCCTCAAGGGCGTCAATGAGTTTGCCGGCAAGACGATGAACGGCAACGATGTGCGCAACGGCATCGTCGGTGCGGTTGCCATCAAGCTGAAGAGCCCGATCTTCGAGTCCCAGACCAAGAACAAGCTCGGCAATACCGACATCCGCGCCGAGCTGGTCGGGCGCATCAAGGATGCGGTCTGCACCCATCTGCACAAACGCCCGGAAGTGGCCGAGGCCCTGCTCGACAAGAGCTCCCAGAACGAGCGCCTGCGCAAGGAGATCCAAAACGTCAAGCGCCAGGCCAAGGACCGGGAGAAGAAGACCCGGCTGAAGATCCCCAAGCTCCGGGACTGCAAGTACCACCTGAACGACGCCCGGCCCCGGAAGGGCGAGTTCCTCGGCGAGCAGTCGATGATCTTCCTGACCGAAGGCCAGTCCGCCGCCGGCTCGCTGATCAGTTGCCGCGACGTGGATACCCAGGCCATCTTCTCGCTCAAGGGCAAGCCGCTGAACGTGCTCGGGCACCGCCAGGAGACCGTCTACAAGAACGAGGAGCTGTACTTCATCATGCAGTCCCTCGGCGTGGAGGACGGGCTCGACAGCCTGCGCTACCAGAAGGTGATCATCGCCACCGATGCGGATGTGGACGGTGCCCATATCCGCATTCTGCTCATCACCTTCTTCCTCACCTTCTTCGAGCAGCTTGTGCACTCCGGGCATCTCTACATTCTGGACACGCCCCTGTTCCGGGTGCGGACCAAGAAGGAGACGGTATACTGCTACAGCGAGGAGGAGCGGGACCGGGCGGTGGTCCGCCTCGGCAAGGCCAACGAGGTCACCCGCTTCAAGGGGCTCGGGGAGATATCGCCGAAGGAGTTTGGCCAGTTCATTGGCGATGACATCCGCATCCGCAAAGTCTCCGTGGACAGCCAGCGCATGGTCCCCAAGCTGCTGGAGTTCTTCATGGGAAAGAACACCCCGAAACGCCGGTCCTACATTATGGACCATCTGCTAACAATCTGACCGCTCGCTCCGACCCGGCGAGTGGTGCCACTTCGTGAATCGACCCCACATGTCAGACCAACCAAGCGCCCCCCCCATCCCCGATCCGGCGGCTCCCGAACAGCTGCCGGTCGCCACGCCGTCAGCCGAGCCTGGCATCGTCTTGCCAGACCTCGGCGTCGAGGTCGATGGCGACGACCGCCTCGGGCGGATGATGGCCACCAGCTACCTGGAGTACGCCTCCTACGTCATCCGCGACCGGGCGATCCCGGACGTGGGCGACGGGCTCAAGCCGGTGCAGCGTCGGATCCTCCACTCGATGCACAGCATCGACGATGGTCGCTTCCACAAGGTGGCGAATGTCATCGGCCACACCATGCAGTACCACCCCCATGGCGATGCCTCCATCGGCAGCGCCCTGGTCGTGCTGGCGAACAAAGAGTACTTCATCGACCGGCAGGGGAACTTCGGCAACATCTATACCGGCGATCCGGCCTCGGCGGCCCGGTATATCGAGTGTCGCCTCACCCCGTTGGCGCGCGAGGTCCTCTTCAACCGCGAGACCACCGAGTTCATCGATTCCTACGATGGGCGCAACCAGGAACCGGTGACGTTGCCGGCCAAGGTGCCCGTGTTGCTGATGATGGGCGCGGACGGCATCGCGGTCGGGATGAGCACGCGGGTCCTGCCGCACAACTTCGGCGAGTTGCTGGCCGCTCAGATTGCGGTTCTGCGCGGGGAGCCCTTCCAGCTCTATCCCGACTTCCTGTTGGGGGGCATCATGGATGTGAGCGAGTACGACGATGGGAAAGGGCGCATCAAGCTTCGCGCCCGCATCGAGGAGGTCAACGAGAAGACCCTGATCATCCGTGAGATTCCCGCCACTACCACCACCGAATCGCTCACTGCCTCCATCGAGGATGCCGTCAAGCGCGGGCGCATGAAGCTGGCTGGCATCAACGACTACACCGCCGAGCATGTGGAGATCGAGCTGAAGCTGCCCCGAGGCATCTACGCCAAGGAAGTCATCCCCCAGCTCTACGCCTACACCAATTGCGAGGTCTCGGTCACCTCCAATATCGTCGTCATCAGCGGCAATATGCCGGTGGAGCTTTCGGTCACCGAGGTGGTCCACGGGTGTACCGAGCAGCTGGTGCGCCTGCTCAAGCTCGAACTTGAGATCAAGCTCCACAAGCTCGAGGAGCGCTTCCATGGGTTGACCCTCGCGCAGCTCTTCATCGAAAACCGCCTCTATAAGCAGATCGAGGAAAAGAAGACCTATCCCGAAGTCCTGGCGGAGGTGCATGCGGGGCTCACTCCTTTCCGCGACCAGCTCAAGCGCGATGTCACCGACGAGGACGTCGAGAAACTGCTCCAGCTGCAGATCAAGCGCATCTCCCGCTTCGATATCAACCGGAACCGCGAGGAGCTGGATCGGATCCTCGAGGACATGCGCGAGACCCGGCACCACCTGGAACACCTGACTGACTTTGCCATCCATTACCTCGAGGAGCTGATCGAGCGCTTCGCGGGGGATCACCCGCGCCGCACCGAGGTAATGGCCCTGGAGGTGGTCAACGTCAAGGCAGTTGCCTTGCGGAACATCAAGGTCGGGCACGACCGGGTGAACCAGTTTGTCGGCACCGAAGTCCGCAACAGCAACCAGAACGATACCCCCCTGGTTTGCACGGAGTACGACCAGCTTCTGCTGCTTCGGAACGACGGCACGTTCCGCGTCATCAACATCCCCGAGAAGCTCTATATCGGGCCGGTGAAGTACCTCTTCAAACATGACCGCACCCAGATCTTCAGCATTCTCTACCGACACCGCAAAAGCAAGGCCCACTACGCCAAGCGCTTCTGCGTGGATCGCTTCGTCACCGACCGTGAGTACAAGGCGCTGCCGGATGGCTGCATCATCGTCGGGTTCCACACCAATCACGGCGTGGCCCTGCGCCTTGACCTGAAGCCCTCCGAACGGCGCCAGGTCGATCATGTGGACGTGGTGTTCAACGATATCGCCATGCGGTCTGCCACGGCCCGCGGGTTCAAGGTCACAGCTTACCCAGTGAAGGCGGTGATTGTCTCTGATCGCGGTCTTGCTGAAGCCCCGAAACCGGTGGTCGAGGAGACTCCGGAGGAGCCCTGCGACGAGCCCGTTACCGAGTCGGCGACGGTGGCGGATCGCGAGGTGCAGAGCCAGGCAGAGCCCCCTGCGAAGGCAGTCGCGGAACCCCCCGTTCCTCCGCAGGACGCCGTTGCTGAGGAGGCGCCGCCGCCCGTCGCTC
Organism: Victivallales bacterium; assembly: GCA_018648945.1. Next base: position 9,549 of record JABGQJ010000061.1, on the reverse strand, counting down.
AGGATCCGGGCCAGGCCAAGAGCCCTGCCTTGCCGCCAGCCTCCTCGGGAGCCAAGCCAAGGGCCAAGCGCAAACGGCAGCCGAAGGAGGCGTCCCCGCCCCCGCAGGAGGCCCAGACGGAGCCCGGCCCCGAAGAAGCGCCGCCGCCGGCTTCCCCGGAAGCCAAGCCAAGGGCCAAGCGCAAACGGAAGCCGAAGGAGGCACCGCCGCCGCCGTCGCAGGAGGCCCAAGGGGAGCCCGCCCCCGATTCGCAGGCGCGGGCGGAGGAGTGGGAGTCGCGCAGTAACCGAGCCGGACTGCATGGCGCTGCCGCCCCCGGTCCCGTCGCGCCCCAATCCGAAAACGTGCCCGAGCCCGCTGCCCAGCCCGAACCGGGCGGTTCTGCGGAACCCTCGCCCGAGGCCACCGAGCCGCCGTCGCGCAGTTCTCGCAAACTCATCGATGAAGACACTCCTTTCTTTCTGGAGTGAACCCCGAGGATCCGGTTGTGAGCAGTCGTTTGGCGGAAAAGGCTCAGGAGGCCGTGCGCGCGCTTGAGAGCCTGCGCCAGGCGGCTTTTGCCGCGTGCGATGGCACGGAAGTGCATCCCGCCGCGCATGACGAGTTCGAGATTGCCTGGTCCCCCAGCATCTCTCCGGCGGAGCTGGCGGACCACGCGCTAACCCGCGCCGGGGAGTGCCTGGCCGAGTACCAGACCTTCCGCAGTGGCTTCGTCTACTGCTATGGCTGCCGTTCCGCCAGCTGCGCCCATGCCCAGGCCCCGGAGCCAGGCCATGTCTTTGCTGGCTATCAGGCGACCGGGAGGCCCTACTGGGAGGAGTTCTTCAACTTCCTGCTGGCCATCGGCGACGACCGGGCCGAACGTCTCTTCTCCTCCCGGCCTGAGCTGCTTTCCCGGGTCATCGGCAGGAAACGGTTGATCGACGAACAGCTTGAGTCCTTCGGCCGCAACTCGCTGACCTACCGCATCTGGGGCCAGGTCGTGGCTGGCTACGTCGTGGTCGGCGGCGCCCGGATGGCCTTCTCCGTTCAGTTGGTCGAAAACAAGGCGCATCAACTGCGGCTGCAGGTGCTCGCTCCGGAAGGCCTGCAAGCGGCACTCGTGGACACCTCGACAACGGCCCGGTCGGCGACCCAGCGCGTGCACGAGGCCTTGCGCGAGGCCCGCCACCGCATGGTCGAGATCAGCCACCTCTGGGAGGCGCATCACAGCAAGAAGCGTCTGGCCGAATTCCGCGAGAAGGGGTTCGCCGTTCTTCGCCACCTCGCGCACTCCATCGAGCGCAAGGGGCGCCAGCAGGAACGCCGTACAGCCCACGCCGAGCAGCGCGGCAACCAGCAGCGCCCCGTGCACCGGGCCCGCGAGGATCTGGCCCAGGCGACGGATCTCGACATCTACCGTGATCGCTTCCGCGGCTCCGTCATTGTCACCGGCAAATCCGGGCGGGCCCATGTCTTCAGCGACGAGGGCCGGCACATTACCAGCTTCGTGCTCAACGGCGACGAGCTTGGTCGGCGCCTACAGCGGAAACGCTACGAGCTTCTGGGCACTCCCGACTGCGCCGCCTTCCGGCAGTGCGCCCTGGTGGAGTCCATGGCCACTGGCACCCACCCACCCGCAGCCGGCCCTGGCCCTGGCACCGACGGGGCTGACCACAAAGGCACACCATCATGAGCGGCGCCCTCCGGTTTCTCGGACAGTTCCTGCGGCGACCCGGCACGGTTGGCGCGGTCGCCCCCAGTTCCCGCTGGTTGGCGCGCCGCATGGTCGAATGGCTGGACTGGCAGGAAGTCCGCACCGTGGCGGAGTACGGCCCCGGCACCGGCGTCTTCACCCGCGAGATTCTCTCGCGCCTATCCCCGGAGGGGACCTTCATCGCCTTCGAAGCCAACAAGGAGATTGCCGCATTCTGGCGCAGTCAGTTTCCAGAGCAACGCCTGTACTGTGGTTCGGCAGCCAAGGTGGGCGAAGAACTCTCCCGCCTCGGCCATGCGCAGCTCGATGCGGTGATTAGCGGCCTGCCCTGGGCCGCATTTCCGGAGTCCCTCCAGCGGGAGATCCTGGATGCCACCCTCGCCGTCCTGCGTCCCGGCGGCTATTTCGCCACCTTCGCCTATCTCCAGGGCTTGTTGCTGCCTGCGGGCATTCGCTTCCGACGCCTTCTCAAGGAGTACTTTGCCGAAGTCGAGGTAAGCCCCGTCACCTGGCTCAATCTCCCCCCCGCCATCGTCTACCGCTGTCGGAGCCGCGCTGCTGCTGAACAGTCGGCTGGCTCGTGAGCGTTTGCGCTCCGCCTCCGCGGGGCGCGGGCTGGGACCGCCCACAGGACTGGAAACAGACCATGGACATCGTCGCTTGCCACGCATCGAGCAACCGCGCGCGCGACGACGGGGCAGGGGTTGTGTCTCGGACCATCATGTCGGCAATGTCATCCTGACGGGAGATGGCATACCACTCCGGGGCGGCGTTTTGGCTGTCCACCCGCAGGGAATCTCCACTTGGGGTAGTTGACAGGAAGACGACAGCACTGGATAGTCCACGGTAGGAAGCGAGGGGGTTCTGCCAGGGACGTAGAAACGCTCGGCAGTTCATCAGCGTTGAGGAAGTCAGCAGCAAGGTCTACCTGTGGAGGGCACGGTGGGATATGGATGAAGTCAGCAATCTGGGGACCCGCTGCCCTTCCTGCGGAACTGAGTACTCTGTGCCCCAATCGTACGATGGACAACGAGTTGCGTGCGAACTGTGCAACGCGGAGTTCCTGATTGGCGAGGCGGTAAGCAATGCGAGCCCATCGATGGAGGAAGCAGCGCAACTTTGGGCTGCCAGAATCGGGGCAGACGCCAGTCCGGAGTCATCGATCCAGCCGGAGCGCGCCGCCCTTGGTGGCTCCCCGGATGTTCTCGTCCGCCTCCGAGACGTCCGCGCCTCTGGCGGCGACCACGACAGAGGCGTCCCTGAGTTCGAGCTCCAGGAGGTGATCGGGAGGGGGGGCATGGGCGTGGTGTACCGAGCCCGGCAGACATCCGTCGGCCGGGCTGTTGCCATCAAGATGATCCGGAAGGAACGAGCGAACGAAGAGTGCGCAAGGTCCAGCTTCCTGGGCGAAGCGGCGGTCACTGGCGCGCTGGATCACCCCAACATCGTGCCGATATACGACCTCGGGACATCAGCCGATGGGCAGCTGTTCTACGCGATGCGCGAGGTAAAGGGGCGCTCGTGGAAGAGTGTGCTGGGCCGAAACAGCCGGAGCGAGAACCTGGACATTCTGTTGCGCGTCTGCGACGCCGTAGCGTTCGCCCATGCCAACGGCGTCCTCCACCGTGATCTCAAGCCAGCGAACGTGATGCTGGGGGATTTCGGGGAGGTGTTGGTTGTCGACTGGGGGTTGGCTGTGAGCTTGGTCGCGGGTGGCAAGGCACCGTCGCTGTCCAGGTCCGTCGGGCTCGGCGGCACACCTGCCTACATGGCTCCGGAAATGGCGTGCTGTGATACCGGGAGATTCTGCTTTGCGACCGATGTGTATCTGCTGGGAGGCATTCTCTACGAGATCATGGCGGGCATTCCCCCCCACACCAGTTCCGGGAACGCCCACGATTGCCTGCGAGCGGCGATGGAGAATCGCGTCCCCCCCTGTAGGGAGCGAAGCGAGCTGCTGGACATCGCCTTGAAGGCCATCGCCACTGATCCCGGGGACCGGTATGTGTCAGCCAAGGAGTTCCAGCAAGCAGTCCGGGACTATCAGGTCCACGACGAGAGCTATGCCATGACGGCCCACGCGACGGACAGCATGCGCAAGGCGGAAGACGACCATAGCTACGAGTGCTACTCGCAGGCCCTCTTCGCCTTCCGGGAGGCACTGAGGCTCTGGTCCGGCAACACGGCAGCGTTTGCCGGCGAGAAGCGTGCGGTTGCATCCTATGCGCGCTGCGCATATGAGAAGGAGGACTATGACCTGGCACTGTCATTGCTCGGACGCGACGCCGATGGAACTGGGGAGTTCCCGGCAAGGGTGCGCCGCGCGCGAGATGATCGGCAGCGACGGCGGCAACGCATACGCGTTCTCATGCGCGCTGCCAGCGCTCTCGCCCTGTGTTTGCTGGTCGTGCTATCGGTCGCCTTCCTCTGGATTCGCCGCGAACGCAACCAGGCTATCCTCGCCCAGAGGTCTGCCGACAGAGAAAGGAGCTCTGCCGACAGAGAAAGGGCAAACGCAGTCGAGGCGAAACACACGGCGGAAGAAGCCTTGGCACAGGTGCTTGCCGCCCGCGCTGCCCGTGAGGAAGCGGAGAGGGAGAGCGAGAGGAAGCACTATGCTGCTGCTGTTCTGGCGGCCAGACAGTGCATTCGTGTTGGGGAGGTGGACCAGGCCAGGGAGTTGCTGTGGAGCACGCCAGAGAAGTGTCGAAGGTGGGAATGGGGTAGCCTCTTGTTGCAGTGCGACCAGGCCGTGTTGGTTGTCGGCGAGGAGGCGGCCGCGACCGGGGACAGGGAGGGGCGTGCTGGCACTGGGTTCTCTGGCCGCATCATTGGTCTTTCGCACGATGGGGAGCGTATGGCGAGGCATGGCATGCGCAGCCTTGAGTTCGCTGAGACCCGAACGGGACGCGTGATAGCCACGATGGACTGTCCGGGGGGGGCGACGGAAGGTGGCCACGAGTCCGATCTCTTGGCAGACCCAATCTGCCTCTCCACAGATGGGAGCCGGCTGGCTGGCTACAGCCTACGCGTTCCGGGCGAGATCTGGCTATGGGACACACGAACAGGCGAGAGGCTGCGCACGGTGAGCGTGCGGAGCACCCCTCCGCGGTCCATGTCCATCTCACCCGACGGCAGGTTGCTTGCGGCAATCTACTACCGCAGCGGCGGGGGATACGAGTGTGTCGTCTGGAATCTGCGTACGGGAACGGAACTGCACCGTATACGGCATGGATCTTCGCAGACGTCAGCCACGTTCTCACCTGACGGCAACGTTCTCGCCGTTGGCTACAACGGGCAAGTTGATCTCCATTCAATGGCAACAGGCAGTCGCATGCCGAACAGTCCGAGATACCCCCCGTTTCGCTGGGCGGCGTCAGGGATTGCCTTCTCCGCCGATGGTACGCGTCTTGCCGTCACGCAGGGCGACGGTTGCGTGACTGTCTGGAGTGTGTCCGATGGGACGGAGGAGTCAGCGCTTCGGGGTTTTGATGGACCTGTCTCCACTGCCGCTTTCTCCCGAGATGGCCGATCAATTGCTGCCGGAGGCAGCGATGGAGTTGTGCGGGTATGGGAGATCGACACCGGTCAGACGCTTCTGACTCTTCGAGGGCACTCGGCCGGGATCACCGGCATTCGGTTCACGGCGGATGGTCGGTGGCTTGTCACATCGGCTGCCGACCGGACGGCACGGTTCTGGGATCTCTCGGGTGATAGCCCTGGTTGCACCTTGCTGTCCATTGCCGAACTTCCTGAAGCCGTTCGTCAAGCGAATCAACAACGAGAACCGGCTTACAGTGGGTGCGTCCTCTCGCCCACCGGGAAGATGGCTGCGACTTCCTGGGGACGGACTGTGGTTCTCTGGGATATGGGTACCAGGAGCTACCTGCGGGCGATCGAGGACAGAAAGCGCTCCAGCGTGGCATGCATGGCGTTCACACCCGATGGGAGGTGGCTCGCAACGGGAGGAGGAGTCTCCCTCTACTCCGCGAAGGACTCCGAAGGCGGGCGGGTGACGAAGAGGCGAGCCGACAGCGCAATCCGGCTCTGGGATGTGCGTAACGGGAAAGAGGCAAGGGAGCTCATCCCGCCAAGAGGGATAGAACGCACGAGGGCGATCTCCACCTCCTGTGATGGACGCTTCCTGGCGGCACTCATGTCACGGGTGTATACCGGGGATAGGGCTTCCTCGGGCCCAGTGATCGCGGCATGGGAGCTGGGCAGCAAGGAGTCAGTGCCCGTGTGGACCGTCGCCGACACTTGGGCAGCCTGGTGGCTGGCCTCTTCCCCTGACGGCCGCCAGTTTCTCACCGGCGGAGGAAGCGGATGGAGGCTGTGGAAGGCATCCACCGGGGAGGTGCTCGCGAAGCAGCGCCGGCCAGTAATGTCTATGTCTGCCATAGCGTCCTCCCCCGAGGAGGGCGTCTTTGCCATTGCATCGGCCGATGGGACGCTGCAGCTTTGGGACGCGCGGACAGCTTGGCCGACCGTCACTCTGGTGGACCGCGATGCGCGAGGATGGGCAGCAACAACAATGCGCGATGCGGGAGAAGGGACAAGGGTGTCCGGCATCTCCTTCTCCCCTGACGCAAGTCGGCTGGCAGTTGCCCGCGCCGACAGGACCGTCAGGATCCTGGATGCCGCAACGGGACAGGACCTTCTGCGTCTGGACGCGGGTGATGCTACCAGGGGCCGGGTCCCTCCCCCCGTGCAGTTCTCGCCCGATGGACTGACCCTGGCGACTTCCCGAGGCGTCCTCTGGCATGCGTTCGACTGGCGGAAGACGAGGAAGGAGTATGACGCCGGCCTCCGTGCTCGGTATGCTGATTGGCTCAGGCTGAACCCGGGGAACAGCGCCAAGTAGTGCACCTCCTCCGGCACTGGGAAGCAGAGGGCCGGGAGCAGCTCCATGGCACTGCGCCACCGCCATGGCCGGACGCAGAGCCAGGCCTGTCTGGCATCTGCCGTGGCGGCCCAGCTAGGCGTTGCCCCGGGCCGGTATGCCTGGTCTCTTCCTGGCTTCCGGCGGAGCATGCCGTTACTTGGGCGAAGGTGAAGGTCTGGCCCTCCGGCGCAATACCTTCCTTCCGTGCCTGTCCATTCCATTCGCGCTTGGTCGAGAGCAGATCGACACCATCCTCCCTGGCGGCAGTCGTCTGCCTGGCCCCGCTCTCTGGCGGCAAAGAGAAGACCCTCTTCAGGCAGGACTGCCTGAAGAGGGTCTGGTATGCTTCTGGTGGAGCATATCGGATTCGAACCGATGACTTCCACACTGCCAGTGTGGCGCTCTAGCCAACTGAGCTAATGCCCCAGTAGGCCCTCTTTCGAGGACGGCACATACAGTAGGTGCGATCACGTGGAGTTCAAGCGCTATACGTGCTAAATTGCAGTGACGATGCACGGGACCAACCACGGGTCCCGCCGCCCATGGATATTCGCCCCAATCAGGAGTCGTGCAGATGTTCCTCAGGACCATGCAACGGGTATTGGTAGCTGGCTTTTTCCTCGCGTCTCTGTCGACGGCATGGGCGGGACTTGAGGCCAAGACGAAGAAGAGTGCGCGCCCGGAGACCCAGCCGAGGGTCCACGAGTCCCACCTCGCCTCGTTCCGCAAGTCGAACAAGGAGATCGCGAAGCAGTACGACATCGTGCAGCGGGGCATCAATGAACTGGTGAAACACGTGGCGCAGGCGGCGGACGCCGCGCCGAGAGACAAGCGCAAGATGGAGAAGAAGGCGCGTTCGCTGCGCGGCAAGGTGACGCGCGAGCGCCGCAAGCTGGACAAGCTGCTGAAGAAGAAGATCGCCCCGGTCGAGAAGAAGTACCTGTCGGTCAAAACGAAGTACGATGGGCTGGTGGCCAAAGCCAAGGAAAAGGAGGAGAAGGGCGACGAGAAACGGGCCCAGAAGTACCATCAGGAAGCCGCGAAGATCGCCAGCTCGATGAGCGGCAGCAAGCGAAGTCTCGACCTGCTCTACTATCACACCTTCTTCAAGGGCGAGGAAGTGCTCCAGGACGGGGAGTAGGCTCCGGGTCCGGGAGCGACTCCCCCCGCCGCTGGAACGGGATTTCAGCCAGCAGCCCGCGCAGGATCGCGGCCGCGCAGTGCAGCCCGATCAACGCCGGTAGGTAGGAGATCGTCCCTTGCGGGCGCTTCATGCCCGCCACCTCGGCTTCCGGTGCCTGGAAGAAGCCATCGGCCAGGCGCACGGGTTCCTCCTCGGAGTAGACCACGGTGACGCCACGTTCAATGCCCTGGCGGCGCAGCCCCTTGCGGATTGCCCTGGCCAGTGGGCACTGGCGCGAGCGGCTGATGTCCACGGTGCGGATGCTGCCCGGCAGCAGCTTGTTGGCCGCTCCCATGCCGGAGACGACTCGGATTCGCCGGCGCACGCAGGTGGCGAGCAGCGCCAGCTTGGCGTCGGTATCGTCGATGGCGTCCAGCACCCAGTCCGGCTCGGGATCCAGGAAGTCGGCCACGTTCCCGGGAGTGACTCGGGCCGGGATGGCATCGACCTGGCAGCGTGGCGAGATATCGCGGATGCGCGCGGCCATCGCGCCGGCCTTGGGGTGCCCCAGCGTGCTGTGCATGGCTTCGACCTGGCGGTTGATGTTGCTGAGGGCGACATCGTCGAAGTCCACCAGGGTCAGCTGGCCCACGGCGGCACGGGCCAGGGCCTCGGTTGCATGCGAACCGACCCCACCCACCCCAAACACGGTGACGCGGGCTTGGCGGAGAGCGGTCATGCCCTGGTCCCCGACCAGCAGGTGCAAGCGCTGAAACTCGTCGTTCATATAGTTGGCTCCGGTGTGGTTTGGCGGTACGATACCGGTCGTGCGCAGCGATTGCGATGCGCGTGCCCTTCAGCTCAGGAACGATAGATGGACGCACAATCTTCTGGGATCGGCATCCTCCGGCAGTCGCCGGACGCCAAACGCTTTCTCCTGCTTGCCTGCGAGGTGCTCTACCGCGAGTTGAGCCATCTCAGCGCCCGCAGTCCCCACCGGATCGATCCGGTCTGGCTGAGCCAGGGCCTGCACGATCTGGGCAGCGAGCGCATGGTTGCCGGCATCCAACAGCGCATCGACGAGGTCAAGCCCGACCAGTACGACGCCATTCTCCTGGGCTTCGCGCTCTGCAACAACGGCACCCTGGGCCTCCACTGTGCCCACACGCCCCTGGTCATGCCCAAGGCCCACGACTGCATCACCCTCTTTCTGGGATCCCGTGACCGCTACCGGCAACTCTTCGACGAGAACCCCGGCACCTACTACCTCACCACTGGCTGGATGGAGCGGGACGATAGCCAGGCCGATGTGGAGGGCGACACCGTGCAAGACCAGATGGGGCTGGGCATGTCCTACGCGGAGATGGTTGAGAAGTACGGTGAGGAGAACGCCAAGTTCCTCCGCGAAACCATGGGGGGAATGACGACCCACTACAATCGCATGCTCTACATCCGCCAGGAGTTCGAGGCGGGCCTTGGATTCGAGGAGGAAGCCCAGGCCGCCGCCGCCGAACGTGGTTGGGAATTCGCGGTCGTCGAAGGGGACCTTCGCTTGCTGCGGCAACTGGTCGATGGTAAGTGGGACGATGACTTCGCCATCGCCCAGCCCGGCGAGACCTTCGCTGCCACCTACGACGACGACGTGCTTTGCGCTCGGTGTCGGGAGGGAATGGAATAGTGGAATGGTGGAATGATGGGGGGAAGGAGAAAGGGGAAGAGAATCCTGGAATGCCGAAGGTCCTGAGTGTAGTCGAAGGGATGGAATAACGGAAGCAGGCAAGAGGCGGATGAGGCCAGGCTCCCCAAACTGTCCGATTCGTCCGATCCGACTGATTCGTCCGCTTC
>JABGQJ010000609.1 GCA_018648945.1 Victivallales bacterium | reverse complement strand
TCCCCCAGGTTTCGGCCTCGTTGGTGCCGCCATAGGAGTTGACGATGGTGCCCTGGTCGCCCGCATCCATGCTGGTGGCCACGCGGATCGAGCAGATTCCGCCTTCCTTGGTGTCGCCGAAGCGGATCTTGCCCTCGGTGGCGCGGAAGACGACCTTCAGGTCCACGGCCCGGCAGGATTTTGAGAGGTTGTGGAAGACGAGTTCGCGGTCTTCCTCGAGTTGCTTCTCGCCGGCTTCGGACACCCAGTCCAGCCCACAGGAGATGCGGCCAAAGGCCGGGCCGGAGACGGCTTCCTTCAGCTCGCGGACGACCTGGTGAGCATGGCCCTTCTCGCTCTCGCTCCAGTTATCCGCGTCGTTGACGTCGCCCCAGGCTACCCAGAAGCTCTTGTGGTGGGGATGGTCCTGGGATTCGCCCGGCACATCCTTGACCACTGGGTAGGCGCGGGTGATGGGCTCGCCGTAGGGACCGATCACAGGGTGCAGGAAGGGGCGGGACCATGGCGGGCCGTAGCAGAAGGAAGTGAAGAGCTTGCCGCTCAGTGACACATCGATCTGCCCGGTCTGCTTCTCGCTCAGCTCAACGCCGGCTTGGTCTGGTGCATCGCCCTGGCCGACCAGGAAGACGGCTTCCTGCTTGGCGGCGAGCTCGTCGAGTACCCACGACAGGTGGAGCTTGTCGCCGACCTGTTCGACCTGGCAGGGAATGGGCAAGCCCTCCTCCGTCGTCAGCACAAGACACTCGGGGTTGAGCCCCGCGGTCTCGATCTCGGCGGACACGGGGCACTGCTGGCGGGTGTGCTCGCCGGCTTTCACGAGGAGTCGGGTGGCCATGGTCGCTTCTCCGTGGGATGGTCCTGAGGAGGATACTGGGTGCCTCGGCAAATCTACTGCGCCCGTGGCCGATTGGTAGTCTTTGCTGTGGTGGGACGCGCCTGGCCCTTGCCGGGACTGATTTCGCGGGTAACGTGGATTGGCAGGAGGGCATCTGCCGTTGCCCTTCCCGGACGCGGAGTGCCAACACACGACGAGGCCCAAGATGCGTGGATTCCACCTGCTGTTGCTAGCCGTTGCCGCACCCGTCCTTGCGATCGGTGCGCCGTTGTCCTATGTGGTCGCGCCAGATGGCGATGACACCAACCCTGGCACCATCGAGAAGCCCTTCGCTACGGTGGGAAAGGCGCGGAACGCCATTCTGGCAGCGCGCAAGAAGGTGGCGGAGTTCCCTGGCGCAGTGGTGGAGATTCGGGGTGGGACGTACTACCTGCGGGAGACGGTGGCCCTGCGCGAGTGGGACTCGGGCACACCGGCTGCACCCATCGTCTACCGGGCCTATCGCGAAGAGAAGCCGGTCCTGGTCGGGGGGCGGCCGGTGACCGGGTTCGCCCCGTTCCGGGACGGGATTCTACAGGCTGATCTGTTGGCCCAGGGCTTCGCCAAGTTCCGCTTCCGCCAGCTTTTCCTGGACGGCCAGCGCCAGACCATGGCCCGCTATCCGAATGCGGTGGCCGACGCCCCGATCTGTGGTGGTTGGGCCTTCGTGGCGGGCAATCCTGTCCCCATGTATGGACACGTGGCAGGGGAGGATCTGAAGACGCTGGTCCAGAAGCCCGAGGATCTTCGCACCTGGGCGAACCCCACCGATGGCGAAGTCTTCGTCTACCCCCGCTACAACTGGTGGAACAACATCGTCCCCATTGCCTCGGCGGATAATGTCGAGAGGACGATCACGCTAACCAAGAACGCTTCCTTCGAGATGCGTCCCGGCGACCGCTACTACGTGCGCGGGTTGCTGGAGGAACTGGATGCGCCCGGTGAGTGGTACTTGGACCACCGGACCTGGAAGCTGTACTTCAGGCCACCCCGCGATCTGGCAGGCGCTGTGGTCGTGGTGCCCACCGTTGATTACATCCTCAACCTGAACAAGGCCAGGCATGTGACCATCGAGGGGCTGACGCTTCAACACTGCGACAAGGCCCCCGTGAATGTGTGGCAAGGGGAGGGGGTGACCGTGCGCCGCTGCACGATCCGGCACGCGGTGGGGTACATCTCCGCGAGTTTCGCGGGCATCCGGCTCAGTGGCACGGACTGCCGTGCCCTCGGCAACGACATCTATGACCTCGGCTCGCGTGGCATCAACGTGGGCGGCGGTGACCGCGAGACGCTGTCCCCTGGCGGCAATGTGGCGGAGAACAACTACATCCATCACACCGGCGTGCTCTACAAGGCCGGCGTTGGCATCCGCGTGGACGGCGTCGGCAACCAGGCCCGGCACAACTACATCCACGACACCCCGCGCGGCGGCATGTCCTGGAATGGCTCGGACCATGTCATCGAGTTCAATCACATCCGCCACACCAACCGCGAGATCTCCGACACGGCCATGATCAACGCCTGCAATGGCAGTTGGGTGAAGCGGGGGACCATTATCCGCTACAACTACCTGCACGATTCCATCGGCCTCGGCAAGAACCACCAGCACGAATGGGTGACGCCTTACTACTGCTGGGGCATCTACTTGGACAACTTCACCTGCGGCACCACGGTCTACGGCAACATCTGTGCCCGCAGCATGAACGGTGGTCCTTTCATCCATGGTGGCGTCGATAACGTGATCGAGAACAACATTGTGATCGATGGCCAGACCCGGCAGATGACCTACAGCTCGTGGAAGCCCAAGACTCCGGAGCACGGCAAGCGGATCGAAGCCGAGTTCCAGAAATACTCCGTGCTCCCCGCCTACGCCAAGTACCCCGGCTTGGCCGGCATGCGGGATCAGACCTACGATGAGCGCCTGAAGATGTCCCGCAACACGTTCGTGCGCAATATCCTCTATTACCCGAACCAGGAGGCAAGCGTTTACACGGTCCGGGAACTGGACTTCAGCACTACCGTTTCGGACTGGAACCTGCTCTGGAATGGGGGCAAGGCATTGACCATCCCCAGGCTTGGCGACAAGGAAGCGGATTCCTGGCAGGCTTGGCGCAAGCTCGGCTTCGAGGCGCATTCCAAGGTGGCCGATCCGCAGTTCGAGGATGCCGAGGATCCGGCGCGTGCCGGTTTCCGCTTGAAGCCGGGGTCTCCGGCCCTGAAACTGGGCTTCAAGCCGATCCCGTTCGAGAAGATCGGCTGCTATGCCAGCAAGGACCGGGCCTCATGGCCCATCGTGGACGCGCGAGGCATCCGCGAGCAGCCCCTCAGGCTGGAACTCATGCCCGAGCCGCCGAAGGAACTGCCGCGGTCGCGCCCCCAGTTCTCGGTAATGAAGCGCCAGAAACCGATTCAGGTGGACGGACGCGTGACCGACGCGGAATGGGCGTGGGTGGACTTCCGTCGTGGCATTACCCTCGGCGAGAGCGTCCAGGCGATTCCCGCCAAGCCGAAGAGCTATGCGTTCCTCTGCTGGGATGAGGCAGCCCTCTACATCGCCATCCGCAATACCGTGGACGGTACCAAGCCGCTCAAGACCGAGCCGGTCTGGAACGCGAACGACGCCGTGGAGGTCGCGATCCGGGTTGTTGGCAGCCATCGCCAACGCTTCCCCACCTTTGTCCTGCGCGGTTGGCCGAAGGGACAGTTCATCAGCACCCCCGAGGCCAAAGCCCCTGCCGAGGCAGCGGCGGAGCTGGGTAAGGGCGTGACCTACGGCGCCCACATCGCCGGCCCGACCGCCTGGTCCGCCGAGTGGCGTATCCCCTTCGCCACCCTCGGTTTCGAGCCCAAGGCGGGTGCCAAGCTCGATCTGAATCTCACCTGCCGCAAAACCGCCAGTGACCTCTGGCTCATGTGGCGCGGCACCAAAGCCTCCTCCTGGCGCGTGGACCGGGCCGGGGCCATCGTACTGAAGGAGTAGCGTCTTCAGGCATTGCGGGCAAACCAGCGGCAAGGTATACTCCGGGTTAGGGTGAAATGAAGTGGCACGGAACAGCGGCATGAACTGGGATCACCAAGAAATCCGGACCTTTGCGTATCTGCATTCAGCTGCCGACTGGGCGGTCGAGCAAGCCGAGGCAGCGAGTGACCGCCAGATGTTCCCATCTATGCACGCGATCCTGGCTTCTGTTCACTGCTTGGAGGCCTTCACGAATCACCTCGGTCCACGCTACTTCGAGGGTGAATGGGACACGAGGGATGCCAACCTTGCTGCACCCAAAGAGAAGCTCAAAGCGCTGCTCGCCCAATGCAGGATCGAGCTTGGGGACATACGTAGCGAATACGACTCATACATGCTTGGTCTAGGGGTCCGAAAAGAGCTAACTCACGGCCGAACCCATGAGATCAGCAAAGGCAAGTCCCGTCAGTTTGTAGAGGGAAGCGCTGTCTCAGCGACTCCTCCCCAATGGCAAAAGCACTGCAACCCAGAGACGGCAAAGCGCGTCTTTGAGGCGGTTACCCGCCTGGTTGAGCGTCTCGGGGAGGCGAGTGGCGAAGGCAAGTACTGCTACCGAATCCTCGGTCGCGGATTTGGCGGGCCAGAACCGAGGAGAGGAGCCCCAGCATCAGGGCCCAGCTGACCGCTGAACTCTCGCCGCTTCGCTCTGGCAGCCCATCGGCAGCTGACTCCAGCGATGCAGCGAATCCCGAGCGGAGGCATATTCCGTTGACCACGAAGGAACTCATTGCCAAGGCGCTTTCCCTGCCAGTTGAGGAACGGGCGATTGCGGCTGACTCGATTCACGTTTCGGGCATTTGACCATCCAGCCCAGGTCGGGCTTGAAGAAGAGGCGTTTCCCCAGTAGTTCGTTCGT
>JABGQJ010000608.1 GCA_018648945.1 Victivallales bacterium | reverse complement strand
CGAAGGGGCCGGAAGAAATTGGATTCATAACAATACCTTTAAAGGAGTGTTTCAATGAGTGATGAAAAAATCGCGGTCGTTACGGGCGGCAACAAGGGAATCGGCAAGGAGGTCTGCCGCCAGCTAGCGACCAAGGGAATTCGGGTTGTCTTCCTGGTCTGGCGCGCCGCCGGCGAGGGGTACGCATTGTACAGGAAGCCAACGATCCGGATTGCGACGCAGGAAGACAGCAAGAGAGTCAAGGAGGCTTCCATGAAACCACGTGTTCAGCCGACCGCTACCAGCCCGACTGCGGAGTCGTTCAATTACCGCTTTACGAACAAGATGCGGGGTGTCTCCTACGATGTCGAACGGGGTGGCTATGGCTGGCTGCTGCTGTGGGGAAGGCAGCCGTTGAAGGACATCCACCGGCTGCGCATCGTGGCTCCGGATTCGGTCGCGTTCGAGCTGTACCTCTTCCGCGGCGGGAAGGCCGAGTTCGTGCCAGGGGTGGACGCCCCGCCGCCCCCGAAGGGCACGTCGGTGTTCGAGGGGCTGAACAGGTTCCGCTGGCCATGCTGGGGGAACGTGTTGCTGTTCAAGGCTGGGGCCGATGCGCCTCGGACATTCGATCTGTCCCTGACCTTTGCGGACCGTGACGACAAGCCCTTTTTTACCGAACCGATCCCGATCCGGGTTATCGAGCCCCTGAACCTGCCGCCTGTCGAGACGCGGTTTGAGAACCGCGTCTACTACGCCCACCCCTTCCGCTGGATTGCCTTCGACGACGAGCGAGCGACCCTCGCCAACGGGTTGCTGCATTACCTGAAGAGCCGCGGGTTCACCTCTGCGGGGTATCTGACCGAGGCCAAGGCGCAGCCGTTCCCCGAAGAGAAGGGGGAGGTGATCAGCCACTTCACCAGGATGCCCTACCGCTTCAATCG
This sequence comes from Victivallales bacterium, assembly GCA_018648945.1. Next base: position 3,837 of record JABGQJ010000608.1, on the reverse strand, counting down.
CTCCCCGGTCATGGCCGAGGCGATGAAAACGCACGGAATCCCGATGGCAATGGCGGCCTCTGGGATTCGCAGCGAGACGGAGCTTGAGACGCAGGTGGTTGCCGACAAGGGAGTCGCCTTCTACGCGGACATGCTGCGCAAGACCGGCAATGACCTGTACCGGGGGCGGCAGTTGGTCTGGTTGAACGACTATGAGCCATACGCCTTCGAAGGGCCAGCGACGCAGTACTCCTTCGCGCCCGAATCGCTCGCGGCATTCCGCGCCTTCATCGGCTTGCCGGCAGATGCGGACCTGACCCCCAAGATCATCCTGACCACCTACGCCGAGCAGTGGGTGATCTTCCGCTGTCGACAGCACGCGTTGGTGATCAAGGCCCAAGCCGATGCGTTGAAGGCGTTCTCGCCTCAGGCCCTCTACGCGCTAAGCTCCGAATCCCTACCTGGCAGCGACGAGAAGGCAGCGGAGTTCTTCCGGCGGTCCGGACTCGATCTGCGCCTGCTGGATCCCTACGTCGACATGCACCTGCCGATGATCTACAGCCAGAACGCCACCTACTACCGTCGCACCGAGGCCACGGTCGCCCAGTTGCAGAGGCCGGTCTTCCCCACGATCACGTGCGGGTATGGCAACAGCGTCAGGAATCCCGAACGTCTGCGGAGGCTGATGGTGGCCGCCGCATTCTTGGATGCCGCCGGGGTGTACCATTGGCCCGGCTTCTGGGGCATGGACGGCAACGAGATGCAGAGCAATCAGCAAGCCATGTCTCTCATTGCGGGGCTGGAGCCGTTCCTCGAACGCTCGCGACCGGTGGCGCGGAATGGCCAGCTCTCCTGCCCTGAGGCAAAGCCAGAACACCTCTACTTCGCCGTCCGAAGCGCTGGCGACGAGCACCTGATCTTCATCGCGAATGATGGCAAGAACGAGACCTACTACCCGCTTGTCCGGCTGCCGGAAGCCACGAAAGCGAGGGTCGTCAGCACCTTCCCCGATGGCGAGATTCTCTCCTCGGGCGAAGGCGGGAAGACACATGGCCCGGAGCAGTTGCGGGAGGGAATCCGGGTCAAGATTCCGCCAGCGTCGATGACGATCCTCCGCTTCGGCCCGAGGCCGGTGGCAGCCGAGGGGACCATCGTGGACACCCGCGTCTGGGAACGCGAGTACCGGGCGCTGGCGGCGGCGGCAGCGGCGCGTTCCCGCGGGCGCGCCGAGAATGGCATGTCGTACCGCATCGACGGGGCGGAGCTCGTGGTGGAGACACCCAAACAGAGGCTGAAACTCAGCATGGGCGACTGCGCGGTCGGCGAGTGGTCCCTGCCCACCGCTGGGGGCCGTGTCCCCTTGCTCGACTTCCTGGGGCGTGAGAGCTTCGATTTCCCCGGTGTCTTCAGGCTGGCGGACATCCCGGCCAAGCTGGAGAAGGTGGAGTTCACGGGGGACGCGATTGTGGCCGTTGTCTATTACAGGGTCGATACCGTGCCCTATGAAGGGTTGGCATTTCGCAAGACATTTACCGTGGCTCGGGATGCGCCGAGAATCGCCGTGAAGGTGAGTATCTCCCCCGCCAGCGGTTTCAGGCAGTTTGCGCTGCGGGTTGTGCATGGCATCAACGCGGCGGGATCGCGCTTCCGCCTGGACGGCAGGACGTGCGCGCCCTGCGAGAAGCTGCTCGTGGGCAATGTCTACACCCGGAAGAACACAGACTTCGCGCCCTTCGTTCAGTCGAAGCGCATCACCAAGGTGGGGGTCTTCAGCCAGGACCGTTGCGGTCTGCTGCTCCCTGGCGGGAAATGGGTGGTGGGGTGCGATTTCGAGGGTCGCGTCAGAGGACTGATGAACTGGCATGACGAGGCCGTCGATACCATGGAGTTGATGTACGACAAGGCCTACGATCACGATGATCCGCACCGGGCCGCTGTCTGGGAATGCAGCTACACGCTGGTGGCACAGCCGCCGCAAGAGACCGCCAAAGGACCGGAATGACCGCGTGCCGTGTGGGCTCCCATTTCCTGGACGCCCCCGCTGAGCTCGCTGGCGTGTGCCCCGAGCTGGGGTAACGTAGGGGCTGCTCGTGACCTTTGATTGCGCGTTCTGACGGAACGCGGGAAACCGTTGCTTGGAGTCTGGCACATGAGCCACATCCGAATCGCCTGGTTTGCATCGTTTGCTTTGGGGGTGGTGGTGCTCACTGGAGGCCCGGCGTCTGTTGCCGGGCACCTCGCGGATCTGAAGTCGCCTGCCTCACGGATCCGGGCGCGGGCGGCCTCGCAGCTGGCGGCGGCGCGCGACCCGGCGATCGTGCCAGCCTTGATCGCAGCGATGGCGGACGCCGAGGTACCGGTCCGCCGGGCGGCGGCTCGCGCCCTGGGCGAGCAGCGGGACCGCAAGGCGGTGCCGGTATTGCTGAAGGCGTTGGCCGACAAAGACGAGAATGTGCGCTTCTATGCGGCCCATGCCTTGGGGGAGATCAAGGACAAAAGCTCTGCGAAGGGCCTGCTGGCGGCGCTGAGCGACCCAGCCTACAGCGTACGGGATCAGGCGGCGTGGGCGTTGCGGGAATTGCACGATCCGAGTGTGGCGAAGGGGCTCTATACGGAACTGGCGCGAGACGAGGCGGATGTGCCCCATGTCTCCTGGCTGATCAAGCATGTGGCGGGGGAGAAGGCGATTCCGGAGTTGACCACGTTGCTGAAGCACGGGAAGGCAGCCATCCGGATGCGGGCGTTGAGTCTACTCGTTGACCTGAAGTCGCGGAATACGGTGCCCGCACTCATCGGCTGTCTGCAAGATCCCGATCTGGCGATGCGGAGGCTGGCGGTGACGACGCTGGTGGGGTTGCGAGACGAACGGGCCATTGAGCCGCTAAAGGCGTTGGCTGCGCGGGAAACGGATGCGGGTTTGAAGGCCGTGCTTCAGGAGGCCATTCGGCGGCTGACCATGCATCCGGCCATCGTGGCGTACTGGAGCTTCAATGGCTGTGATGGGAAGACCGTCAGGAACGAGGTGCCAATCGGCGGCGACGGGGAGATCAAGGGCGAGGCGAAGATCGTGCCGGGGAAGGTGGGCGAAGGAATTCTCTGCGCACCCGACAAGTATGTGGCGTTTGGGCAACCCAGCGTGCTCCCCATCGCTCAGCGTCCGCTGACCTTCACGGCGTGGGTCAAGCCGACCGTTGAGACGGGCGTGGTGATTGCCCGGGGCGGTGCGTTCTCCGGGTTCAGTCTCTATCTGAACAAGGGGTTGCCGACCTTTGGCATCCACCTGGTGCAGGATGGCCCTGCGTACCTGGCCATCGGTGAGAAACCGTTGCCCATGGGCGAGTGGACGCATCTGGCGGGCGTGGTCCGAAAGCAGGCGGTGGAGGTCTGGGTGAACGGGAGTCTGGTGGGCACGGCGAAGACCCCGAGTTACCTGCTCAACAATGCGGGGCAGGGGCTGGAGATCGGGTTCGATGTATCGAACAGCCCGTGTGAGTTGGTGGATGCCTTCCAGGGCGTGATCGACGAGGTCCGCATGTACCACGCGGACCTGACTGCCGAAGACATCAAGAAACAACACGACCGCGAGAAATAGGGGAACCCACAGTGAACACGAGATCTATCGCTTCCATCCTCTCTCTCGCCCTCGTTCTCGCTGCTGGCGCGCAGACGCCCGAGGCCTTGAAGGACTCAACTGGCATTCTGGATGGCACCGCAGGCGGCATCTGCGTGCTGGTTGGACCCACGGATACGGAACTGGCGACGGCCATCGCCAAGCAGGGCCCATACGTGGTGCATTGTCTGGCTCGGACGGAGTTGCTGCGGGATGAACTGCGCGCAGAGCTCCAGAAGCGCGGGCTG
>JABGQJ010000607.1 GCA_018648945.1 Victivallales bacterium | reverse complement strand
CTTCGTGGGCGTAGTTCACCTGCATGCCCGTAACGCCCTTGCGGTGCAGTTCCTCGATCTGCCACAGCAACCGCTTCTTGTCGAGTCGGTCCCCGGTCCACCACCAGAAGGGCACCTCCCCGTAGCCTGGCGGTGGGTTACGGAAGCCCGGCAGGACGTCCAGATTAGGGGACCGCGAAGGGAAGCCGGGAGTGCTAGCGGGGGCAGGAACCAGGCGCACGGGATCGGCAGCCTGTTGACCGGGCAACATCGGGGACATGGCAAGGCCTCCGGCGGCGAGAATCCAACAGACTGCTCGCCGTATGACACGTTTCCAGACCATCATGGACCTCACAAGACAACACGACCAGTGGCCATCGCGGCCACCGGAACCAAATGCATGTCTAGACCATACCCTCTCCGATCCCGACGGAACATGGCCAAGACGCGCTTTCCGCCGTCTATCCCCGCCTTTCCCCAATCCCGCAGAGCGCTGGCTGGGGCATTCACACTGATTGACAGAGCAGGCAGGCGGGACATAGTGCCAGCCAGAGACACGAGGGCAGGCGGGTACGGACGCAACAGGGACATATGTCATGTCAGGTCTGACAGAGAAGGTTGGCGACCGTTTGGCGGCGTGGCGGGCTTTTCTTGGTGACGATGCCACTCCGGGGTTCATGTTCCACGTCGATTTCCCTACTGCGGAGCTTGCCTGCGCATTGCCTGCCCCGGTACCGCTGTGGCCGGAACGGGCGGCGGAGCGCATCGAGCGGAGTTGGGCGGCCTACGAGGCGATGTGCCGGAAGGCGGCGATGGTCGGTGACGACCGCGTGCCGTACCTGAGCAACGTCACCGGTACGGAGATCTTTGCCGAGGCCTTCGGCTGCCGCGTGCATCGGCCGGATGATACCAACCCGTTTGCTCTGCCGCTGGTCAACACCGCCGCCGGGGCCGATGCGCTGAGCGCCCCGGAACTGAGCACGTCCTCACTCGCCTATCTGTTCGATATCGCCGATGAACTCTACCGACGGGGCGGGCCTGATGCGGTGATGAAGCCGGTCGATATCCAGAGCCCGATGGACATTGTCGCGCTGATCTGGGACAAGTCGGACCTCTTCATCGCCATGATCGAAGCCCCCGAGGCAGTGAAGAACCTGGCGGGGAAGGTGGGGCGGTTGTTGACGGCGTTCTTCGACGAGTGGTTCAGCCGCTACGGCACGGTGTTTGTCGCCCATTACCCGGACTATGTCATGCACGGGGGGCTGACGCTGTCGGTGGACGAAGTGGGCGCTGTGAGCGGAGAGATGTTCCGTGAGTTTTTCCGTCCTGAATTGGTTGAGCTGGGCCAGCACTTCGGTGGCCTCGCGATTCACTGCTGTGCCGATGCCCGGCATCAGTGGGAGAACTTCCGCGACCTGCCCGGTCTCAGGCTGATCAACCACAACCTTCCTCCCACCCGCCGCGCTGGCGAGTATATCCCCGATGCCTTGGCGTCCTACGGTCGCGGGGTCGCCCAGATGCCGATCGGGTGGCGACCGAACGGGCCTCCCCAGACATGGCCGGGGCAGTATCCGCCGGGTAGCCGCGTGGTCTTTGAGTTCCAGGCGGGCAGCACCGACGATGCGATCGCCGTTGCCGAAGGGCTGCAGGCGGTCAGGAACGAAGTGCGGCAAGGTTGCCTCAAGCCCGAGGAAGCGTGAGGGAAGAGCATGTCTGCAGCCAGTCTCGTGAGTACCCCCCGCGCTCGCCTTGCGGTCGAGCGGGTGCAGGCTGTCCTTGACGGGCGGTGTCCGGATCGCATCCCGTTCTGCGACAGTTACTGGCCCGAGTTCCGGACGCGGTACCTGCGCGAGCGCGGTCTGCCTCCCGGGACTTCCCTGGCCACGCACTTCGACCATGACTTCCAGGAGATGGCTCCGACCATGGGGCCCTGGCCCAGCGACCGGGCTGACCTAGGCGCCGACCGCGAGGGACACCGACTGCAACGGGACGACTTCGGCCTGGTCACGCGCACCTGTCCGGGACCGACGACCATGTCGCAGCAGATCGACTGCAAGATCAAGACGCCGGCGGATCTGGACCGGTTCCCGTTCGAGGACGCTGCGGCCGAAGAGCGTTTCTCCGGTCTTCGCCAGGCCCTTCGCCAGGTGTGCTCGCGGGTCTGTCCGGTGCTGAAGAGCGGCGGCCCGTTCAGCCGCAGCTGGCGGTTGCGGGGGCTACAGCAATTCCTGCTTGACTTGGTGGCCGACCCACCGTTCGCCGTCGAGATGGTTCGGCGCGTCACCGACCACCTGATTGCGGTCACTCTCGCGGCTGCTCGCAGCCTCGGCTTCCCCCGCGTGTTGGTGCACATCGCAGATGACTTTGCGGCCACGCGGGGCCCGCTGCTGTCACCAAAGGTCTACGAGGAGATTCTGCTGCCGAATCTCAAACGCATGGTTCAGGCCTTCCATAGCGAAGGGTTCCGGGTGAGCTACGAGAGCGAGGGGAATGTGGCCCCGATGCTGGATCTGCTTGATGAAAGCGGCGTCGACGGGCTCGTGAATATGGAGCCCCGTGCGGGCATGTTCCTCGAGCGCATCCGGGCGCGTTTCGGCAACCGCTTCTTCGTGTGGGGCAATGTCTGCAATGTCAACGTGCTCCCCGGCGGTGATCCGGTCGCGATCCGGGCTGAAGTGCAGCGTGTGCTCACGGCCGCACACGATGGCCGGTACATGGGCCTGTCCGCCCATTCCATCGGCCCAGATGTGTCGAGCGACGCCTATGATCTCTTCTGGTCCCTGATGAACCAGTTCGGCCGCTACCCTATGGACCTGGATGGCTTGGCTAAGGCTGATCACGGCGTATGAACAGAGCCTGGCTGAGTCTGGCCTCAGGCTCTACTTGGCAATGCTGGTCTCCCTGATCATGCTGAGTTTTGAGCTTGCTGGTGGACGTCTTCCCGTCCGGCATTCGACCGAAAGCGAAGGCGTCCCAGGCGGTGGCTGCTGCCGGAGTCGTCCCAGAGAGTAGCACAGGCGTCCCGCCCGTGTCGGGCTTCTGGGCCTGCTTCTGTTGGCCCAGGTACCCCGTCTGCACATGCTCTCTCGGGGGACACAGGCGAGACGCCTGTGCTACTTTCCGGGGCGTGGTCGGCAGGGCCAGTGAGGAGAAGAGAGATTCGGGTCAGGCAGTACCTGCGGGACTGAGATGCGCCTACAGAACCGACCGGCAGTGGTGGATGCGGGCGGGGGAAGGCGCTACCTTGGCCAAGCAGGAGCCGGATCTGCAAGGCTATGGACACATCACCAAGGATACTGCCATGAGAGAGTTGATCACCGCTTCCGCTTTGTCGATCGTGGCCTGTGCGCAAGGCTTGGAAGGGGCGGAGCTCTGGCTTCACCCGAAGTGTGAGAAACTGCCGACTGCCCAGTTGGGACCGTTCGTCAAACTGCCGGATGGCGCCTTGCTGTGTATCGATGCCGCATCTTCCCGCGTGAGCTCCAACGCCGGCAAGACATGGTCCGAACCGCGCCCCCTGTTCGCCAAAGACCAGCCAGCGATCAAGGTCAGCAATGAACGGGCTTTGTTCCGGACGGCAGACGGGGCCATCATTGCCGCCTTTATGAACCTGGCGGAACGCCATTGGGATTGGCAGAACGCCCTCCATGACGCTCCTGGCGCCAAGCTTCCTACCTATGTGATGCGGAGCCTTGACAATGGGCGGACGTGGCAGGACATCCAGAAGCTGCACGACGACTGGTCGGGCGCGGTCCGCGATATGATTCAGACCAGGGACGGTCGGATCGTCTTCACGGCCATGAAGTTCCTCCACGACCCGGGCCGACACTCGGTGCTCACCTATTCCTCGACGGACGATGGCAAGACCTGGAAGGCGAGCAACCTGATCGACCTGGGCGGCATGGGCCACCACGGAGGCGTCACCGAGCCGACCTTGACGGAGCTGGCGGATGGTCGCCTGTGGATGCTGATCCGCACCAACTGGGGCGAGTTCTGGTCGGCCTATTCGAACGACGGTGGGCGCTTTTGGCAGATCATGCAGCCGTCCGGAATTGCTGCCAGCAGCGCCCCGGGCCTCCTGCAGCGACTGGCCAGCGGTCGGCTTCTGCTCGTCTGGAACATGCCCTTGCCAGCGGGGAAGAAGGACTGGCCGAAATCGGGCGGCGACGGGATCTGGTCGGCGGTGCCGGTCAGCAACCATCGCGAGGAGTTGGTCATCGCCTTCTCAGCGGATGACGGTCGCAGCTGGAGCACCCCCACAGTCATTGCGAAGCAGAACGGCCAATGGCTGGCCTATCCTTACGTTTTCGAGCCCAATCCAGGGGAGATCTGGATCACGACCATGCAGGGCACCGTCCGCGCCCGGCTGCAAGAAGCCGATTTCCTGGCGCCCTAGTCCGCGCCATACACGCGCATTCTGCACGCCCGGGGCAAGGCGGCTGGCGCTCGATGCTCAGCAGGAGGCGGCTAGTGAAGCTGCGCCCCCAACCGCCCAGCGGCGGGTGATCTGCATCGCGCTGCTTCCCGATGCAGGTCGGCTGCCGGAGTTCCCACGATTCCCGGGGCGTCCCGGTGGCCGATTGGGCGGATCCGCATACCTCTCCGTTGCTCAGTCAGTCGTTCCCGGAGCCTTCGCCGAGGGATCGGTCCTGGGAGCGCGGGCGTCCCGCCCGCATCTTCAGCCCTCGCGGGGCGGTCTGATGTGTGCGTGGGCTCCGGTCGCCCGTTCCGGGCTCCGCGCCCGGGGACGGGCGCATCTCCAGGCGTGGGAATGGCGAGGAGCCCTGGAGATGCG
>JABGQJ010000606.1 GCA_018648945.1 Victivallales bacterium | reverse complement strand
CTCGGACATTGCGCAACCTAAGAAATATGTTCGTCCAAGCGTACCAGCTGTGCCCGGGTCTGCCGTGCCAGCTTTCGGGTTTGCGTCGACAATACCATTCGCTTGTACTTGCTCACCGCCGACAACAAACTGATTGTCCACGGCAACCGCCGCATCGCACTGGTCGATGCCAGTCCCACTGCCACCGCCTACCGGGAACTGGCCCGGATCGACGCCGTCGGCAAAGACCTCTGCTACCCCCAAATCGCGCTCGCCAACGGCCTGCTCGTGGCCAAGGACAAGGCGGGCAATCTCTTCGCCTTCGACCTGAACACGAAAGCCCCCCAGGACAAGACAGCCCGGACGGCGCTTCCCCCACCCAAGCTCGGCGACACCTGGCCCGGCACCCGCGAAGGCACCGTCTTCCTCTGTCCCGACACCGATCCGGACGACCAGGCGTTCCTCATGCCACGGGATGCTCCGGACGTACTCGACGGCCGCATTCTCGATCTCGCCGACGGCGCCTTTCTGGTCGAAGGCAAGGACGAGGAGTTGCTCGCCGCCTGCCGCAAGAGCAACGCTCTGGCCATCGAGGCAATCATCACCCCCGACGACCTCAAGCAGCGGGGGCCTGCCCGCATCATCTCCTTCTCCCAGGATGCCATGCTCCGCAACTTCACTCTCGGGCAGGAGAGAAACCAACTCATTCTCCGCCTCCGCACCCCCAAGACAGGGACCAACGGCAGCAACCCCCAGACGGTGCTCTGTCGGCTTGCCGACACCAAACCCCACCACGTCATCGTCAGCTACCGAGAGGGCGAGCTCATCTGCTACCTCGACGGCAAACAGGTCCTCAAGACCGACCGCATCCGCGGGGACTTCCGCAACTGGGAACCGATGCACCTCATCCTCGGCGACGAATACGAGGACGAGCGTAACTGGAGTGGCCAGCTCCAACGCATCGCCATCCTCGCCCGCCCCATTGGCCCCGCCGAGGCCAAGGCCCGCCACCAGCTAGCCCAACAGTAGCCCTGCCCCCCCTGCTCCTCCCGCCCCTCTTTGTCCGCCAATGAGGGAAGCAGATCCGTCGTCCACCATGGACTTCAGGCCTGCAGCAAGGGCTTGCGGCGATAGCCACGTCCGCGGTTCCACACCTGGAGCGGCGGCAACCAGGTAGGGGAATCGCGTACGTCCTTCCTGCTCTGCGCAGGCGGGATAATGCCAGCGCGAAGCAGGCGGCCCCGACTCCGCCCCAAGCGCAAACCTGCGCATTTTTGCAGGAACGATGCGCCAATCTGCTTGAAAAACTTGCTCCAGGGACGACCTTCAGGACAATTCAACGCGCGGACCGGAGACGGTTCCGCCACACAGACAACGTAAAACACGTAGCCGCGAGGAGAGAGATGTTACGTTCTGCCTGCTTGTTGACGCGCACGTTCCGTATTGCCTGCCATGCCACCCGATCCTCCCTGGCCCTGACGCAACCGCCACGCCGTCGCCTCGCTCTCCTTGGCTATGCCATCGCGCTGCTCTGCATCTGTGGCGCGCCCGCACGAGGAGACGTGGTCTTCTCCACCACTCTGAACTCTGCCCCCGCCGGGTGGACCGTTCAGGGCGACTGGGCATTTGGCCAACCAAATGGGACGGACACCGGGGATCCAGCGTCGGGACACACGGGGAACAACGTCTACGGCGTCTGTCTCGATGGCACGTGGGACGCCGTGAATTGGGGTAGTACATACTACCTGACGACGACGGCCATCGACTGTAGCAACTCCACCGACGTGAAGCTGGATTTCTGGCGGTGGCTCAACGCCTATTACTTCGCAGAGATGCCTGAAATGAGCGGCAAGGTCTCGATCGAGGTCTCCACCAATGGAGGCACGGTTTGGTCCTCCCTCTGGGTGCAGTCCACGAGTTTCAGCGACACCTCTTGGCAGCATATCACGCTGAATGTCCCTGCCGCCGATGGCAAGTCGGATGTCCGCTTCCGTTGGGCCTACACCGTCGGTGAGATGCCCCAAGGCAACTGGAACATCGACGACATCTCCATCACCGGCACCCCCCTCGCCCCACAGTTGACCAACAAGACCCCCGCCGCTGGCACGAGCATCGGCACCGCCACGTGCAACATCGATGTCACCTTCAGCGCCCCCGTGGTCGGCGTGGACTCCACTGACCTGGTTCTCAGTGGCGCGGCCTACGTTGCCGGCACCACCGCCGTCGCCACCCCGACCAACCAAGGCGGCAACACGTGGCGCTTCCCCGTGAGTGGTCTCACCGACGGCACCCTCAACGTCAGCCTGGCCCCGGACGCGAACGACATCGAAGATGCCGGCGGCAACGACCTGGCACCCGCCGCCTGGGCCTATACGGTCGATGTCACCGCCCCCACCGTCACCGGCAAGACTCCCACTCCGGACTCCGTCGTGAACGCGCCCGCCGCTACCATCGACGTCACCTTTTCCGAGTCCGTTGGCACGCTCCAGACCACCGACATGACGCTCTCCGGCACCGCCGGTGGCAGTGTGACCAATGTTCAGCTCGTCACCGGGACGACCTATCGATTCACCCTCAGCGGCCTCGGCTTCGGCACCCTAACCGTGACCCTCGGGGCGAGCGCGAACACCATCGAGGATGCCATCGGGCATGACCTTGCCTCCGTCTCATGGAGCTACACCGTCAGCGACACCATCGACCCTACCGTCACCACCATCGATCCCACCGATGGCACGACTGTGGACGCCTTCGACTTCGACATCGACGTCACCTTCTCCGAGACCGTCACGGGAGTTGACGCCACCGATCTCGTCCTCACTGGCACGTCGTTCATCCCTGGCCTGGGAGAGGTTGGCACGCCAACCAACCCCTCCGGCAATCTCTGGCGCTTCCCCGTCACCGGCCTTCGAAACGGCGATCTCGCCATCTCCCTCGCCCCCGATGCCAACGACATCGAGGACGCGGCGGGAAACGACGTGGCCAATGACACTTGGTCCTACACCATCGAGCACATCCCGGTGCAGAAGGTCACGGGCAACCCGGTCCTGGAGTACGGGAAGTTCGGGGCATCCACCGCCATTGACGGAGGAGTGGCTATCGTGGGCGCCACGGGCGAGTCCGGAACGTCGACCAAACAGGGCGCCGCCTACATCTACACGTGGGACGGTATCGAGTGGGTCTTCCTGAAGAAGCTCTGGGCGAGCGATGGGGCACAATACGACTCGTTTGGTTACTCCGTTGCGGTTGCTGGCGACACCGTGTTGGTCGGTGCTATCGGGGTCGACCAGGCTGGAGGCTCTTCCGGTGGCGCAACGTATGTTTTCCAGAAGGACCATGGAGGAGCCAATCAGTGGGGAGAAGTCACGCGGGTCATAGCGCCGGACCCCAATGGTCTCGCCCGGTTCGGGTATTGCGTGGGGCTGTCCGGCGACACAGCTGTCATGTGCGCAGCCACGGATACCGCGGGGGCTACCGGCGGCGGATCCGCCTATGTTTTCGGGCGCAACGTCGGCGGAGCCAATGCCTGGGGATTCGTGAAGAAACTCATCCCCCCCGATCCGAAGACTGAGAAGAGATTCGGTACGACCTTCGCGTTCCAGGAAGACACCGTCGTCATCGGGGCCAAGGGGATCGACAACACTAGTTCAGCATATCTGTTCGAGCGCGACCACAATGGGGCAGACCAATGGGGGCTGCTGAAGCGGTTCCCCGCGCTCCCCGCAGTCTCCGGCATCAACATACACCCGGGTCTCGCCCTGCACGGGGACCTCCTTTTCATGGGGGACTACCGAGACAACGCCCTAGAAGGGATCGTCCATGTCTACGGCCGCGATACGGGAGGAAGCGACACATGGGGGAAGATTCGCTCGCTGACTCCCGACGACGGGGCTTGGGGCGACAAGTTCGGCGCGACCCTCTCAGTCAGCGACGGAAAGCTCGCCATCGGCGCCCCGGAGTCCGACGTCCCCGTTAACGCAGCTGGCGCCGTCTATGTCTTCGAGCAGGACGAGGGCGACGGCACGGTCTGGACCCAGTTGCACAGGCTTGTCGCCAAGAGCGGGTTGTCGAACGACTCTCTGGGGTACAGTATCGCTGCCAGCGGTGGTACCATCCTCTGCGGAGTCAGCTACGCCGACACGGATGGGGAAACCAGTTCGGGAACGGCGTATTTCTTCACTCTGGGCAGCGACAACACCCCCGCGACCCCAGACCTGCTCGCCGCATCCGACACCGGTGTGGCGTCCGATGACGACATCACCAAGCTGGATAACGATGGCACCGACGTGCTCCAATTCAGTGTTTCCGCGACCGTCCCTGGTGCCACCGTCGCCCTCTATCTGGACGACACCACCCTCCTTGGCACCGCCACGGCAACGTCCGCAACCACAACCATCGACACCAACGGAACCGATGTCCTGGCCGACGGCATCTACGAGATCACCGCCAAGCAGACCGTCGGCGGCACGGAGTCGCCCGCCTCCCCCCCCCTCACCATCACCATCGATACCCAGGCACCGGCAACACCCGCCGCCCCCGACCTCCAAGCCGCCAGCGACAGCGGCGAGGCCGACGATGACGACCTCACCAACGACACCACCCCCACCTTCGATCTCGTCCCCGGGACCGGCAACACCTTCCGCTTCCTCGTCGACAGCACCCAAGTCGGCGGCGACTACGAAACCGGCACGACCTACACGGCCTCCGGCCTGTCCGTTGGCACCTCGTACAACTTCAACGTGGCAGCGATCAACGAGGCGGGCACGGGCGCCGATGGCAACACGCCGTCGCTGTCCACCAAGTCCAACATGAG
>JABGQJ010000605.1 GCA_018648945.1 Victivallales bacterium | reverse complement strand
CCACATCGTTTGCGCCGCACCTGCCATGGCGCCGCGGAAGAGGGAGGTGATGGCCAACTGGCGCGCGTTCCATGGGAAGGGGAAACTGGGGACGGGCTTTTAGTGGCAAACCGGGCTTGACGCTCGGCTGAGAGTGGCTAGTGTGTTGGTGTTGAGCGCATTCGGTATTGGTCTATTGGGTCTGTCAGATCGGAGGATGAGACAATGCGGGTTGCTCGGGTCCGGTATGATCGGGAGATGTGCTACTACCACCTGATGAACCGGGTGGCGGGGGAAGCGGGATTCCACCCCTTTGGCGATGTGGAGAAGGAGAAGTTGTTCCGTTCGGCGCTGGAGCTGTCGCGGTTCTACTCGCTGGACCTGCTGTCGCTGGTGTGCATGGGCAACCACTACCACATCGTTTGCGCCGCACCTGCCATGGCGCCGCGGAAGAGGGAGGTGATGGCCAACTGGCGCGCGTTCCATGGGAGGAAGCCGGTGGAGCCGAACTGGGATGATCCGGGGACGGTCGCGCAGCTTGGCGCGCGGATGCGCGACATCTCCTGCTTCATGAAGGATCTGCAGCAGCGGTTCACCTGCTGGTTCAATCGCACGCGCCCGAAGCGGCGGCGCGGCGGGCTCTGGGCCGACCGCTTCAAGGGCGTGATCCTGGAGGGCAGCACGGCGCTCTGGGACTGCCTGACCTACGTGGAGATGAACCCGGTCCGCGCGCGGCTGGCCGAGTCTCCCGGCGACTACCGATTCAGCACCTGGGGTCGGCTGGTGGGCGGTGGCACCCATCCCTTTGCCGGCAATCTGGTCCGTCACCTGCGGCAGTATCTGGGGGAATGCGCGGCAACCTGGGACGATGCCCGCGTGGTGGCCGAGCTGGCCGCCAACATGGCCCGTATCGCCGTTGGCGAGCGCGGCGAGGACAGCGAGACGATCCTCGCCGAAGAGGAAGCCGCCCGGAACACCCGCGACCGCTTCACCGTCACTGTCCGCCGCCGTGTGCGCTACTGGACTGACGGGGCCGTGATTGGCTCCGAACTCTTCGTCCGTGAAATCGCTGGCAGGCTCTTCGACGCCAAGCGCGCCCTCCGCAAGCGCTTGGCCAAGGGCACCCCACCCAGTTCTGCCGGCACTCCCCCTCTCTTCGCCTACCGCCGCCTCGACCCAACCCTCTGACCGCAGGAGGAGTCACCATGTGTAGTCGTCCCCATCCCCAAAGCCGGCCACAAAGAGCCCGTCCCTGGGTTGTCCGTCCCTGGGTTGTCCCTGGGCTCGCGCCGGGGAAACCACTCTGCGGGAGCACCCGGTGATGCACCACCGACTGCGAGGCATGAGGGCCGGAAGACGGCCTCTACACCCGTCCGTGTTGATAGCGGGGCTCGTGGCCACAGTCTGCGTGCCACTGTGGGCTGCACCGCCTGCGCGCACCGTGCCGACTCGTGCCCGACCCGAAGCAGGGCACTGGGTTCTCACGACTGGTCGTGGGACACGGGTGCTCGACAGCAGCGGCGGGGAAAACCACGCCAGAATCAGCGGGGCGCAGTGGGTTCGCAGCGGCGACCGACATGTCCTCGACTTCGACGGCAAGAGCGGCGTGGCCGATTGCGGCCGCAGCAGAGCTCTTAACCCGACGGAGGCAATCACCGTCGAGGCGTGGGTCTTCCCCCGTAGCAATGGGCAGGAGAACTACGGACGGATCGCTGACCGCGGCACCTACAGCCTCATGATGCACCTGGGATACGGCTGGGGCCTGGCATTCTCGCTCCAGGACGAAGCGGGAAAGTCGCACTCAAGCGCTCTGGGTGCAGCCCTTCCCTTTGGCCATTGGTACCATGTCGTCGGGACGTACGACGGGCGCGTCCAGAAACTCTTCGTGAACGGGGTGAAGGGGGACATCACGGCCGCGTGGCAGGGGAAACTGCCCGCGTCAGCCAATCACCTGTTGATTGGCAACGTGGGTGGCGGCGATGCGTTCTCGGGCACTGGGGGGCGCACGTTCGATGGGTCCATCGATGAAGTGGCCGTTTTCAGCAGGGCGTTGACTGAGACCGAAATCATCGCTCGCCATCGGGTAGGGAGACAGCTCCGGCACCAAGAGTCGGAACCGTCGGTCGTCGATCCGCACACGCTGTTCCACGAGACCTTTGCCGACGCCAAGGGGGCACTGCGAAGGTGGGAGTTCACCGAGAATTCGGGACGTTGTCAACTGAGTGTGGCGAGACCCAGCAAGGTGGTGGACTCCTACGCCGCATACATCGACTTTCGGGAGAAGGGCTCGTGGAGCCTCCTGTCTCAAGGTGCGGTCGTTCTCAGGGCGGGTGCCCAGTATTCCGTGTCGGCCCAGGTGCGGCGGCGGCTCGGGTACACGACGACCAAGTTGCTTGTGCGCTCCTCCGGCCCGGCGGCAACCGGCAACCTGGCGGAAGTGCCCGTCACTAAGCGTCAGAACGAACCCCACGGGATCTCCGTCACCTTTGTCGCCAAGGTGGATGGCCCGGTGCGGATCGGCTTCACTGGGAGCGGGTATTCCGAAGTGTGGGTCGAGGAAGTCAGACTGCGTCAGAATGTGCCGCCCCTCTCGCCCTACGGCACGGGCCTACTGCTGGCCCCCAACTCGCCCATGGCCCAGGCCCGGTTCCGAACCGGTGCCTTCTTCGAGGCGGAGCAGGTGGCCGATGTGGGAGATGCGGTCTCCGACGGGGACAAGGACCGGGATGGGAAGTGGGCAGTCTGCCAAGTCGATCCTGACCACAACCCGTGGCTGTTCTCCGAGAACACGGTCATCAAATCGGACTCTGCGGCAGCGGCGGACGGGGGCCAGTGCCCGGCGCTGAAGCTGACGGTGCCGAACTTGCTTCCTGGGCTCTATCAAGTCTATCTGTCCGACACCCAGCGTGATGCCGCCATCTCATTGGATGGGGGCGAATGGCGACGTGTGAAGGGCAGCACAGGTGAGAATGAACTGGGGCTGATCCGTATTGACAAGGCGTTCACGGTCTGGATCAAACACCAGTTCCCCACGGCGGGGAATCCCGGCCCGATCTACGTCGACTATCTGCGTTTCATGCCGGTCTATGACGTCGAATCGAGACCAGAGGAACCCGCAGAGCCTGCCCGGACCGAGCAGCCACCACCGGTCAGCACGACCACACTCCGTCTGTGGAATGCCGTCGGGGCACCGCGTCGCCGCGAATGGGTCACGGCTGGCATCCCCTTCGGCATGGGGCAGTTCCGACCGAGTGACGGCATCCAGATCGATGGCGTGACCAGCCTTAGGGCTCGGCCCCTGGTATTGTGGTCCGACGGCAGCGTCAAGTGGTTGCGACTTCAGTTCCGGGCTGATTCTGGCGCGGAGCGCAACGAACGTGTGGTGAGATATGGCCGCGATGTATTACAGCCGGAGACCATTCCGCTGTCCTCCCCTGGCCCGGCCGGGTATACGTTCCGCTGTGGTGCGACCGAGATCACGATCAAGGACGGGATCTGGTCCCGGATTACACTGGGGGGGAGGCCACTCGTGTCGCATCCGCCCACCGTGCGCTTCCGGACTGCCGAAGGCTGGCGCCTCGAACGACTTCGGGTCGAATCCGTCATGGTGATGGGGGACAAACACCGGCCAGAGGCCTTGATCAAAGGGCACCTGCTGAGGGCCGACGGCAAGCCCGCGCCAATCGCTTTCCAGGCACTGCTATCCGAAACCGCGCCGCAAACGCTGGGCCTGCGTTTCTCCGTGCTCAACGAAGCCGATGAGCGTTACCAACCCGAGAAGGGCTGTAGCCCGGCGTTGGCTTTGACAGAGCTGACCTTGGTCTTGGACGGGATCCAGGTCTCTCCCACCGCAGTGCAATGGCCCACAGTCTCCGTGCCGTTCAACGGCAACGCCCAAGCACTTCTCCAGACGGGCACTGGGGCCTGCGTGGCGGAGTTCCAGGGCAAGTGGACGGTCCGGGCCGACGACACCGTGGTGGCCAGCGGCAACCGGACCGACGGCTGGCTCGATCTGCGTGGTCCCCGCGCCGGGCTCGCGCTTGGCGTGCGCGAGTTTGTCGAGAGATGTCCGCGGAGCATCACTGTGCGGCGGAGCGACGTTGGGGTGGCGATTGAGGTCGGTCTCCTGCCCGCTGGGCAGGAGCAGGCATTTCGCTTCGCGCAAGGCACTCGTCTGACTGCTGAGATCGTCCTGTCGCCGCATGATGGTGCCTTGACGACAGCTGACCGCCGGGGCCGTCTGGCATCCGTTCTGGCCCCCTTGTGCGCGACGTTGCCGCCAGCCTACTACTGTCAAACGGGTGTCTTCGGGCCGGTCACCGATCAGCGGGATAGCCGTTTCAGCGGGTACTACGCCAGCGCCGCACACGGCCTCAAAACGTTGCGTGGGCGGCACATGAAGTACGGAATCGAGGACTGGGGCGACTATTTTGATCCCTGTGGTTACGTGCGGACCGAGACCAAGCTGTGGGTCAACATGGAGTGGAACTACATGGCCGCCATGGTCGTCGAATTTGCTCGAACTGGCGACCAAGAGTTTTGGCGCGCCGCTCAACAGGCCGCCCGTCATTTCGCAGATACGGACATCGCACACTACTCGTCTACGCCGGCTTGGGTTGGCGGCTCCTACGCCCATACTGGTGACACGCGCGAAGGGCACCAGGTCGATCCGCCCAACTTCGCCCACGCTGGCTGGCCCGAAGGCATGCTTTGGGTTTACTACATGGCGGGGGACGAACGGCTTCGCGACGCATCGGTCGGCCTGGCCGACTACGTGGTCCGCAACATGCCCCCCCAGGGCCCGTACCGCTCGCAGCC
>JABGQJ010000604.1 GCA_018648945.1 Victivallales bacterium | reverse complement strand
GACCAGATCGGCAGTTCCACAGTCCCTTCCTCTGCTTTGGTGGGGCGTACCGTGAGGGGCTTCCCGCGCCAGATGCGACCGCTGACGGTGATCACCCGCAAATGGAACACGCTCGTCGGCAAGTCTGGAACCACCTGCGCCATGAATCTCGCCTTCAGCGTCCCCAGATGGCGAGGATGGATGTTCTGCTTGGTGGACCGGCTGGCTGTGATTGACAGGCCCGCGCCGTCGTTCCAGGTCACGATGCGTCGCGCCAGCAGGTCGGCCACCGGAATGGTCCGCTCGAAGCCATTGACTTCGCAGCGGAGGCGCGCTTTCTCCACATCCGTCTTCGGAACCGCCAGGTAGACCGTCCTTGCGGGAGCGCCCACGTTGCGAATCAGCTTGACTCTCCCCTCTTCCAGCCGCCAGGCATACTGCGGGGTCCGGTAGCTCTCCGGCCAGATGCAGGCCCCGTTCAGGATCTCGATCGTGCCACTCACATTCAGCCGTCGCTGCGCGCGGCACTCGACCGCGAGCATGACCACGTCCTGGCGCTCGCGCAGCGCCTGGGGATCCTTGTTCACGGCGTAGATGACGGCCCCGTTCTCGACAAGCTCCACCGAAGCGATGGGCTCCTCGCAGACCATCGTGCCCTCCACCGTCAGGGCGTTGCCCGGCGCGGGGCGTATCCTGTCGCGCGCCCTGACTGGGCCGATGTCCCGCAGGCCCTGTTTCACCCATTTGTAGTCCCAGTTCGCCGTCGCGCTCAGCCGCGTGGCGCGCCAGCCGTCGGCAACGGTCCGCTCCACGCCATCGCTTCCTTGGATGACAAGCTCGGGGACAAGCACAGCCCGCGTCGCCACATCCTCGCTCGCAAGGGTCTCGGTGAACTCCATCAGGCGGTCGGCGCGGAAGCTGCGCCAAGGGAAACGCTGGGCCAAGTCGCCGGCCTCGTCGCGCAGGACGAGTTGCGCCCGGTAGGTCGTGGCGGTTTCGCTGTCAGGGACGTTCAGCAGCTCGAAACGGAGTTCTTCGCCGAGAGTCACGCACTTGCGATAGCTCAGGATCAGGTTTGGCAGGGATGTGTCGTCGCCCGGTAGGGGGGTCTGCTTCTTCCCCTTGATACAGCGCATGTAGTAGCGCATGATGCGCTTGCTGGTGTAGCCATTGTCCACTGTGGGACGGAGGCTGGTGTTCTCGTTTTGCTCGTCCCACTCGGGGATCACGAGCACATCGGGCTTCACGCTCATGGCGGCCTCCAGGGAGTCCCGCAGCGTGCGCGTGCCATCGTCGCCCAGTGTATATCCCAGGCGCGTGCTGTTGATGTGGGCAAGGCAGGCGCTGAGCCCCAGCAACTTGCCCTTCGCCTTCATGGCGGGCTCATCAATCACCTCGCGGAAGAGGGGGGCCAGGAATTCGCGATAGAAGCGCGCGTGCATTTTCCGTTCGCGCTTGATTGCAGCGGCACTGGCCAGATACACGCCGTCGCCGATCTCCGCATAGCTGCGGAGGTAGGCTTTCAGCTTCTCCCGGTCGGCAACGGAGACTCCCTGTTCAGAGTCAAACCGGTCCATCCAGGCAGCCCAGCCTTCGCCGCAGGGAAAGGAGATGGCTGGCAGGAACAGGAACACGTCGCCCACCTCCGCTCGCAGCGTGGCCAACAGCTTGCGCCATTCTTCGGCGGGAAGGGAATCCGCGCGATACGACGTAACCAGCAGCTTCCCCTTCCTGCGGAAGGAGTGTTCACAGGCCAACGCAGCCTTCAGCACCTTGAGCTTGGCAGCGGGGTCGGCGCGGGCGAGGAACTCCGTCAGCAGCGAGAATCCTGCCGGTGCCGCCCGGTCGATGTACTCGTAGGCTCCTATCCGCCCGCTGGTCTCGGGGAAGAAGGCGAAGCCATCCATCTCGTAGGAGGCCCCCACGCGCAGCATCTTCTCGAAGCTCGGATAGACCATGGAGTACTTGCGTGGGACCGCAGGATCGTTCAGCGTGGGATCAATCAGCAACGGGCGGTCGACCCATCGCCGGAGGTAGTCCCTCTCCAGCCCGTATTTCATCTGCGAACGGCAGAAGACCACCGTGTCCGACGGCGGCATGACGCCCGGAGCCGCGCGGGCCGAACCGACGATAAGCAGACACTTCGTCACCAACATCCCACAGACACGCATGGAGTTCTTCACAGTTCCGCATCCTGGCTGTTCACGTGGGGCCGCAGTCGCCATACCATGCCACGCCTGAGATCACACGCCAGCATGCGCGGCCCGGCCGGGGGCCTCTGAAATGTGGGGGGGGCGCCGGGCTTGGCGACTCCCGCCTCCCCGATCCCCCGTCCCTTCAGGCGCGTGAACTCACGCACCATCCGTGGCCCGTTCCCTGCACCCCCGGTGATTCTCGCCTCTGCAAGACTGCCTGCCCCTCTGCTTCGGCCCCACACCATCGATACGGACTCATCGCCGTCAGACTCAGAAATGCCAAAGGCCTATATATAAGCTCTTGAAGATTCTATGGCTTGATATATAATCCTTTATATGAGATCAGCAGTCAATGACATTCTGCCAGCTCAAGTGCGGCGTTCCTTCGCCAGGTTTGGTGCCGACCTGTCCATCGCCCGGCGCAAACGGCGCCTGACGGTGGCGATGATGTGTGAACGACTTGGTGTGTCAAAGTCTACGTGGCAACGTATGGCGAAGGGGGATCCGACAGTCGCCATGGGGGCCTATGCCCAGGCTCTGTTCGTACTCGGCTTCGGCACCCCGTTGGCCGAGTTGGTCGATCAACGAAACGACGAGCAAGGCCTGTTGCTTGAGCTCGAGCATCTGCCGAAGCGAGTGACCCCACCCCGGCGTCGGCAGGCGACGGACGAGACGCCATGAAGCGCCACATCAATGTCATGTTGGGGGATGAGGCGTCTCCCCTCGGCGACCTGCGCTACGACCAGCAGGGCCGGCGAGAGAACGCGGCGTTCGCCTACGCCTCCGCTTGGTTGGCTCGCAGTGAACGCTTCGCCATCGACCCCGCGCTCCCGTTGGTGAGTGGATTCCAGTTCCATGCCCGGCGCGAGGGGCGCTCCCTCTTCCACGGTGCCATCGCCGACACCGAGCCCGATGGTTGGGGTCGGCGGGTGATCCTTCGAGACCACGCAAAGCAACGTGAGACAGTGCGGTCACGAAATGGCACGGTGAAGGGGCGCGTTCTCGGGGAGCTGGATTTCCTCCTCGCCGTCGATGACGAGAGCCGCATTGGCGCGCTCCGTTTCCGTGACAAGGAGGGGGTATTCCAGGGCACGTCGGGCGATGGCGAGCGCCGCACCCCGCCACTCCTTGAGCTACGGCAGCTCCTTGCTTCCTCTCAGGCGGTCGAGACGAGCACAGAGACTCTACAGGATCTGGCCTACTTGCGCGGTCGCGCCACCTCCCTGGGGGGCCTGCGTCCGAAATGCTCCGTGCGGGACACCGATGGCCGACTGGCGATTGCGAAGTTCCCGAGCGTGACCGATCAACGGTCCGTCACGAAGGGCGAAGTGCTGGCTTTGCAGCTTGCCAAGAGCGCTGGCATCCAGGCGGCGGAAGCCCGCTTGGTGATGAGTGAGGATCTACCCGTAGCCGTGATCCGCCGATTCGACCGCTTGAGCGATGGCACCCGCGTTCCCTACGTCTCAGCCGCGACGTTGCTCGGGGCCGAGCGTGATGGCCCCGTCGAACACACCTACACGGAGATCGTCGATGCTCTGCGCATCCATGGCTGTGATGCCCAGAGCGATATCGAGGAGCTCTACAGGCGGATTGCGTTCTCGATCCTGATCAACAACGTCGATGATCATCTGCACAACCACGGTTTCCTGCATGTCGGGCACGGTCATTGGCGTCTGGCCCCGGCCTTCGATATCAACCCGTTCCCTGATCGATTCCCTGAGCTGAAGACTTGGATTTCGCACGACACCGGGCCGGATGCCTCCCTTGCTGCCCTGCGTTCCGAGGCGCCTTACTTCCGCATCAACCCGCCTCAGCGCGAAGCGATCATTGGCGAAGTCACAGGTGCGGTGGCGGGTTGGCGGCAAGTGGGCTCCCGGATCGGCATGACTGCCATGGAGCTGGATGCCTTCGCCGATGCCTTCGCCTGATAGCGTCTGGCACAGTCTCGGATTCCCTCTCTGCAATGGGCAGAGGAAGGGCACTGCGCGCACCTGAGGGAGTTGGCCACCCAGCGAAGGAACGAGTATGCTCAGGCATACGGTCGGCAATAGAGCGTTCGATTCCCGCAGGGAGACGACGACGATGAAGACAAGCCTGGAAATGAAGAGTGGCGTGCCCGTGCTGATGATCGACGGGCAGGCCGTGGCCCCCATGATGGTGTGGGGCCGGAACAACGCGGCCCTGAGCCAGACGGCCTCGTTGATGCAGCCAACTGGCTTCCACCTCTACACCACGCCGCTGCCCCTGCCGTGGCCACGCGCAGGCGAGGAGCGTGATTTCACGGTCGTGGATGCCGAGATGGCCGCGTTGCTCACCAACGACCCGGAGGCCATGACCATGCCCCGCATTACCGTGGAGCCGCCAACCTGGTGGAAGGAAGCGCACCCGGAAGAGATGCCGGTCTGGGAGAACGGCAAGAGCGACTCGTTCATCTCGGTGACCTCCGGACGCTGGCTACAGGAAGCGCCGAGGCACATTCATGCCCTTGTCCAGCATCTGGAGTCGCGCTGGGACAAACAGGTCTTCGCCTACCACCCATCAGCCTTGAACAGCTCCGAATGGTACTACGCCTCCACCATCTGGCAGTGCGGCGACTGGGGGCTGCGCAACTACGAACCCTCGT
>JABGQJ010000603.1 GCA_018648945.1 Victivallales bacterium | reverse complement strand
CCCATCCCACCGACAGTCAGACGTACTTCGTGGGCTGGCACCGGAGCGATGGCTTGCACGTGACTCACGATGGGGCTGCCACCTGGCAACCCGCGAACCGGGCTGGCACAGTCAGGTCCGCCTGGTTCTTTGAGGGCCAGAGTGTCACCGGGCTTGAGATCGACCCCCGCAACCCGAGCCGACTTCTCTACTGCAACGACATGGATCTGTACCAGACTCTCGACGGTGGCACGAGTTGGGAACAGGTGGCCACTCGCCTGGTGCGTGCCGCTACCCCCGATCATCCGGCAGTGTGGCGCGGTCGCGGGTGCGATATCCTGTGCGCCGGTGGTCCCCAAGCCCTGGCGGTTGATCCAAGCAACCCGGCGACGATCTACTTCGGCTACATGGACACGCATGCGTGGAAGAGCGACGACGGCGGCGAGACCTGCTACCGCCTGACCAACGGCATCTCCTCGGGCTATGGCCGCATGGGCAGTGTGGTCCTTGATCCGCACAATCCCGACGTCGTATACCTGTCCAAGGGCGCCAACTATGACCGGCAACGCATCTACAAGAGCGTGAACGCCGGTCGGGAGTTCCACCTTGTCGGGCACGAAGGCACTGGGCTCCCCCCCGGGGCGGTGTTCAGCATGGTGATCGACCCAACCAGCCCGCTGGCGCGTCGCGTGCTCTACGCTGCGGTCACGAAGTATGGGGTCTATCGGAGCCTCGATGGCGGACAGTCCTGGCGTGACTGTTCGAATGGCCTGCCCAAGAACAGCCGCAATGCCCTGCAGATCGTGATGGATCCAAGGAACCCCAGGCGTCTGTTCCTGGCTTCCGGCGCACACTACCACAGGGACACCCGCCGCCGAGAGCCGGGATACATCGCCAGAAGCATCGACGGCGGAGACAACTGGACTCTCGTGAAACGCCGCTGTGAGACCCAGTGTATTGCGATCGACCCCTTCGAGTCGGCGAAGATCTATGCCGGCAACCGCAACTTCTCCGGCCTGGACCACCCCAACGCCTTCTACCGGTCCAGCGATGGTGGAGACACCTGGCAGGACGTAGATCAGGGCGCGTTTCTCGCGGGCCCGGGCAGCAGGGGCGGCGACCGTGGCGAGCGGGTGTTTGTCTCCAGCGTGGCATGTGACCCAACGACCCCGGGTCGGCTCTACGCCGCGTGTCGCGAGGAGAGCTACGACATCAACAATGGCCGGGGTGTCTTTGTCTCCAAGGACTGGGGCGCGACCTGGCAACCGTTCCCTCTGAAGGGACTGACCAAGTACTCCATTGGGACTCTCGTGGTCGATCCCGTGGATCCGTCACGGCTCTACGTCGGCACGGGCGGGAACGGCTTCTTCCGGTTTGGGCCGGTGGGGGCCAGAAAGTAGCCAGACCGTCCTGGTCTGGTCACACCGCGTGCCCGGAACGGGCGGGGGATTGCTTCATGAGTTTGCCGGATCATGTTTGTCCCTCTCCGGTAGCATTTCCTGGACTCCAGGCCCGCTTGGCTGCCCGCAAACAGGATGACATGCTTTGGTTCCTCTTCTCCGAACATGGACTCTGACCATCGCGCTGGCTCTGGCGTTGCCGGGAGTCGCAGTGGCAGCGGAAGTTGGTTTCCTGTGTGAGAAGTCCCCCCTTGTGGGGAAGGAGGCCCAGGCGGCACTCGCTCTCTGTGCACAGCAGGCGAAGACGTCGGTTCTGGTTGCCGACGGGAAGGGGGGCTTTGTGGGGAAGGCCGGGGCAAAGGCGGATCTTGCCGCGTTCCCGGTGGTCTGGTTCCATCAGGGCGACCACACGCAGCAGTCTGGCCCAGTCTACTCTGCAGCCACGCTGACGGCATTGCGCGCCCATGTCCAGGCTGGGAATGGACTGCTCCTTTCGGGGGCGGCGTTGGCCATGGTCGAACTCCTCGGCATCGAGCCGGTGTCGCCGCGCCGAGGTGGACCGGGGAACGACCGGGCGCAGGCCGCACTGGTGCCGGTTGTCCGCGCACACCCCATCTTCAGAGAACTCCAGCCGGCCGGGGGCCAGATTGGGATCAGCGACGCGGGCTATCCTGCCTTTGCGGACTTCCATGCGAGCGGCGGACCGGCGGGAGGCATGCTCCTGGCGCGCACGCCCGGTGGCTCGGAGAATCCCTTGGTGGAGTACAAGGTCGGCAAGGGCCGGATCATCGCCATGGGCTGGCGCCTGCCGCACTACGCCCACAGCCCCAATCGGTACAGGCCCAACCTCGAGAAGCTGACCGCCAACATCCTGGCCTATCTGGGGAACAAGGAGGCATGGCAGGAGGTGAAGGTGACGCGGCTTCCGGGGGCACCGGTAAAGGACACGAAGGTCACCGAGAAGGAACTGGCAGCCCTCTCGTTGGCCATCGAGGACTTGACCCGGACGTTCGGCGCCGCGTATGCAGGGCGAACGCAATTCAGTGAGCGACTGGCCTCCCTCGGCAAGGCCGTGGCTGGACCTGCGGCTGATTTGGCTGGCCTCCGGAAGCGCTTCGACGAACTGCAGCGGCGGGCCTTGCTGGCCAATCCGCTCATCGCCAAGCGGCGATTGCTGGCTATTCGCCGGCGGGCCGGTCGGCTCGGTTTGCCTCAGAACTGGCAGAGCAATTCGAGCCTGCCGAAGGGAGGATACGACAACGAACTCGTGGTCGTATCACTGCCCGAGGACGGCGACGAACAGGCGTTGGCAACGACCTTCTTCCGACCGCCCGACGGATCATTCGTCGGGGATGTGGACCTCCACTTCGATGCCGCTAAGCTCCTCTTCTCGAAGTCCGACCCCAAGGGCCCTTGGCGGATCGCCGAACTGGACCTGGCGACGAAGCAGGTCCTCCCAGTCCAGCAGATCGATGAGTCGGACGTGGACAACTACGACGCCTGCTATCTCCCCGACGGCAACATCCTCTTCACCTCGACCGCCCCCTTCGTCGGCGTGCCGTGCGTGCAGGGCGCTTCGCATGTGGCGAACCTATTCCTGCTCCGGAAGCAGTCCGGGGACATCCGTCAGTTGACCTTCGATCAGGATCACGATTGGTGCCCCACCGTGCTCAACAACGGGCGAGTGCTTTATCTGCGGTGGGAGTATTCCGACTTGCCACATTTCGTCTCGCGCATTCTGTTCCACATGAATCCAGACGGCACGGAGCAGATGGAGTACTACGGCAGCAACTCCTACTGGCCCAATGCCATGTTCTATGCCCGCCCGATCCCGTGGCATCCCAGCCGTTTTGTGGCGGTGGTGGGCGGACACCATGACGATCCCCGCATGGGGGAACTCGTGCTGTTCGACCCAGCGCAGGGGCGGCATGAGGCCGCGGGAGTCGTTCAGCGCATCACGGGCCAAGACAAGGATGTATCCCCGATCATCCTGGATGGCCTGGTGAAGAGGAGCTGGCCGAAGTTCCTGCATCCATACCCCTTGGGAGGCACGCGGGACGGGCTGGATCGCGATGCGCTCCAGACTGCGGCTGGCAAGTACTTCCTCGTGTCGGCCAGGCCCGATCCCCGCTCCCGGTGGGGCATCTACTTGGCCGATGTGTTCGGCAATCTGGTCAGGATCATCGACCAGCCGGGCTACGCATTCCTCGAACCAATCCTGCTGGCACCGACCATCCGGCCGCCAGTGATTCCAGCGAAGGTCGAAGAGACGCGACCCGACGCCCTCGTGTTCTTGCAGGACATCCATCGGGGACCCGGACTCGCTGGCATTCCCCGAGGCGAGGTGAAGAAGCTGCGCCTGTTCACCTACCACTTTGCGTACCATGGCATGGGCGGGCAGGTCAATCGCGTTGGCCTGGACGGGCCATGGGATGTGAAGCGCGTGCTGGGCACCGTGCCCGTGGAGGCGGACGGCTCCGCCTTTTTCCGGGTGCCCGCCAATACGCCGATCGCGGTGCAGCCCTTGGACAAGGAGGGGAAGGCCCTGCAGCTCATGCGCAGCTGGTTCACGGCCATGCCCGGAGAATCAGTCTCGTGCGTTGGTTGCCACGAGAAGCAGAACACCCCGCCCGCCGCCCGTCGCTCTCTGGCCATTCGGCGGGACGCATCGGACATCACGCCATGGTACGGCCCGGCCCGTGGCTTCTCGTTCGTACGGGAGGTGCAACCGGTGCTGGATCGCCACTGTATCTCCTGCCACAACGGGCAGCCGAAGGTAGCCGGCAAGGCAATCCCCGACCTGCGCGCGGCGGAGCCGGTTTATCCTCAAGGCAAAGCCAACAGCTACAAACACGGAACCCGGTTCACTCCCTCCTACCTGGCACTTTGTGCGTACGTGCGTTCGGCAACCATCGAGAGCGACATACACCTTCTGCCAGCCGGCGAATTCCACGCCGATACCACCCGCCTCGTGCAGATGCTTCGAGACGGGCACCACGGGGTCCAGTTGGAGCGCGAAGCCTGGGACCGGATCATCACCTGGATCGATCTCAATACCCCGGCCCATGGCACCTGGGCAGAGATCGTGGGGGAGAAGCGCGTCTTCCACCAGCGCCAACGGCGCCAAGCCCTGCTGGCCCGTTACGCCGGTCGCGACGAGAACCCGGAGGCGGTCCCAGAGACCATCTGCTTCCAGGGATTGCCCGCGAAGCCGTCCCGGGGATCGGGGCGTGTCGCAGGGCGGGCGGTAGAACTCCCGCAGACTTCCCCGATAGCGTCCCCGACCCCTCCCCGCGAACTCGATCTTGGGGATGGGGTGACGCTTACCATGGTGCGTATACCCGCTTCGGGAGGTGCTCTGTGGATCGGCCGGTCGGAGATCACCAACGCGCAGTTTGCCCGCTTTGACGCCACCCATGATAGCCGCCTCGAAC
>JABGQJ010000602.1 GCA_018648945.1 Victivallales bacterium | reverse complement strand
CCCCATTCGATGTTCCTCTTCCTTCCCCCCTCTTCCAATATCCCAATATTCCACCATTCCATCATTCCAGTCTTCCCCCCCCCCTCCCCCCTCCAAGGAGAAACGATGCAGGCAAAGGCAGTTGTGTTCCCCGGGCCCAACCAAGTGGCGGTCCGCGAGGTGACTTGTCCCGACCCCGGTCCCGGCGATGTGGTCGTCCGGGTCACCCACTCCTGGATCACCAACGGCACTGCGGGTTCCTTCCTGCGTGGCGAGCGTATCGCGGGTGATACGGCGTACCGGGAAGGCGACCCCTGGCCCTTCCCCATCGTCGCCGGATACCAGAAGATCGGCGTGATCGAGTGGATTGGTGACGACATCACCGACCTCAGCGTGGGCGAGACCGTCTTCTGTGCCATGGGCAAGGTCGAGGGGATGTTCCAGGCCATGGGTGGGCAGATCTCCCCCTCGATCAGCCCGCGTAACCAGATCTGGAAGCTCCCGGAAGGTCTCGACCCGGTCGCATTCGCCGCCCTCGTCCTGACCCAAGTGGGCTACAACTGCGGGCAGCGCGCCTGCCCCTGTGGCATCGGCGACAACGCGGTGGTTATTGGCGACGGCATGGTGGGGCATTGGGCGGCCCAAACACTCGCTTGGCGCGGAGCCAATGTCCTGCTTGTTGGTCGGCATGACGACCGCCTTATCTGCTTCCCCCCCGGCACCTCCCGACATATCGTCAACTCCAAGAAGAACGACTGGCTCGATGCCGTGCGGGAGTTCCTGCCCGGCGGCGTGCAAGTGGCCGTGGACACGGTCGGCGATCTCGCCGCTCTCCAGCAGATCATGCCCCTGATACGCCGTGAGGGGCACATTGTCTCCGCCGGATTCTACGGCACGGACGACCTCCTCAGCATCCAACCCCTCCGCAATTGGGAGCTCTCGCTCCACATGGTCTCCGGCTGGACCGTCCCTCGGATGGACCAGACCTTGGCGCTCATCGCCAACGGCACCCTCGAAACTCTCCCGCTCATCACCCATCGCTTCTCGGTCGACCAAGCCGCCGAAGCCTGGGAACTCATCGAATCCAAGCGCGAACCCGTACTCGGCGTCATCCTGGAGTGGTAACCACCATGAAGCAACTGCAGATTCTCGAACCCGGCAAGGTCGTGTGGCAAGAGGTCCCGGAACCCGAGGCCGCTCCCGGCGAAGTACTGGTCAAAGTGGCCATGGTCAACACCTGTCCCCACTGGGACATGCACCTGCTCGGGGGCATTCCCATGTTCGCGGGTGGCACCATCAACTACCCCTACACCGGTGGCCAGCCCGGACACGAAGCCGTGGGCGAAGTAGTGGCCTTGGGCGAAGGCGTCACCGATCTGGCCGTCGGGACCCGGGTGGCCTGCTGGAAGGATGCCGGGCACCACCGTCCCGGCTGCTACGCCCAATACGTCGCCATGACCCGCGAGCATGTGTTGCCCCTGCCGGACAGCGTGACCTGGGAGCAGGCCTGCAGCCTCGAGCTGGCCATGTGCGTGCAAGTCTCCGTCGAGCAGCTCCTGCGCAACGACTTCCTGGTCGGCAAGCGCATCGGCATCAGTGGTCTCGGCCCCGCCGGCCTGGTCGCTCTGCAACTCGTCAAGGCCCAGGGGGCGGAGTCAGTCGTGGGCGTGGACCCCGTCGCTGAACGCCGCGACATGGCCCTGGCAGCCGGCGCCGACATCGTCATCGAGCCCACCGCCGAAGATTGGGACAAGCAAGTGGGCGGCAACGTCCATGCCACCATCGACTGCACCGGCTTCAAGGTCTCCATCGAGTTCATGCTCCAACGCACCGTCCGCGCCGTCTGCATTTTCGGCGTCCTGCGCGAAACCGTCGAGTTCAAGGCCGCCTACTGGGGCGGACGCTCCCTCTTCGGCTACGAGCCCCACAACGTCGGTGCCGCCCAGCGCGCCCTCGATCTCATCGCCGAGGGCAAGCTCGACCTCACCGATATGATCACCGCCAAGCTCCCCTTCACCCGCTACAACGAAGGCATCGAGATGCTCAAGCGCAAGGAAGCCACCAAGATCTGCTTCCTCCCCTGGGCGGAGTAGGCCGAGAGCTTCCCCAAAGTGGGGCAGACAGGAATGTCTGCCCCACCTTCATCCTCGCCAGGAACATCCCATTCCCGCGAACGGGGCCTCCCCGGCACGCGAGTGTCTGGCATGATCCCAGCCGTCGCTGCGGTGCGCGAGCAACGGCAGTCGCTTGGCGGAACGAGTCGGCAGAGCCGACCGTACCGCCAGGCCGCATCGAGGGGGCCGGGGAGACACGTCTCCCCGGCGGGGTTCGGGGCTGGCCCCGCTTCCCCTGCCCCACCTCTTGCCTACTCTCCCGCCAACAGCTTGTTGATGGCGGCGGCGGCCCGACGTCCTTGGCCCATGGCCAGAATCACCGTGGCGGCACCGAGGACAATATCTCCGCCGGCAAAGACGCGGGGAACACTGGTCAGCCCGTCATCATCGGCAATGAGCGTACCCCAGTCTGTCGTCTCCAGGGCCGGCGTCGTCTGTTTGATCAGCGGATTCGAACTGTTCCCGATGGCCACGATCACCGTGTCCACCTCGAACTCGAACTCACTGCCCTTGATTTCCAGCGGCCGACGACGCCCGGACGCATCCGGCTCGCCCAACTCGTAGCGCAGGCACTCGATGCTGGTAACCAAGCCATGCTCATCGCCGATGATCCGCTTGGCATTCTGGAGGATATGGAACTGCACGCCTTCTTCCTTCGCGTGTTCCACCTCTTCCACCCGCGCCGGCATTTCCTTCTCCGTGCGGCGGTAGATCAAATGGACCTCTTCCGCACCCAAGCGAAGGGCCGTACGGGCCGAGTCCATGGCCACATTGCCACCGCCGAAAACAGCCACCTTGCGGGAGTTGGCGATGGGCGTTGCCGCCTTGCCCTTCTCGTAGGCGCGCATCAGGTTGGCGCGAGTCAGGTACTCGTTGGCGGAGAAGACCCCGACCAGTTCCTCGCCCTCGATATTCATGAACTTGGGCAGGCCAGCGCCTGTGCCTACGAAGAGCGCGTCGTAGCCGTCCTTCTCCATCAGGTCCATCAGCTTGCGCGTGCGTCCCACCACGAAATTGGGGATCATCTGCACGCCCATGGCCTCCAGCGTCTCCACTTCCTTGCGCACAATCTCCTTGGGCAGGCGGAACTCGGGAATGCCGTAGAGCATGACCCCACCGAACTTGTGAAACGCCTCGAAAACCGTGACTTCGTGACCCTCGCGGCGCACGTCCGCAGCCACCACCAACCCGGCCGGGCCACTGCCAACGATACCGACCTTCTTGCCCGTGGCGGGCTTGACCTCGGGGACGGAGATCTTGCCTTGATCACGTTCCCAATCAGCCACAAACCGTTCGAGACGGCCGATGGCGACGGACTTCAGCGGGTCCTTGAGCGACCTGCCGACCGTGCACTCGGCCTGGCACTGCGTCTCCTGCGGGCAGACGCGACCACAGATGGCGGGCAACAGGCTACTCAGCTTGATCGTGTCCACGGCCGTCTGGAAGTCGCCTCCAGCGATGGCGGTCACGAAATCACGGATCTCGATTGCGACCGGGCAACCCTTGATGCAGGGCTGCTTCTTGCAGCGCAGGCAGCGCTGGGCTTCGAGCAGGGCTTGGGCTTCGGTGTAACCGGTGGCCACTTCGGAGGTATTGGCTCGCCGGATCTCTGGCGCCTGGGCGGGCATATCCTGCGACGGGATCGCCATGCGCTCCTTCGGCTTCAGGGCGTTGCCACCGTCGCCGATCTCAGCCAGATTCGCGGCGGCGCATGCGTTCAGTTCGTCTCGCGTCGGATGACTCATAGATGGGTTCCCTATTCCTTGTCCGTGGCTTCGCGGTAAGCCCCGTCCAGATTGCAGCTATGCGCTTCGTAGTCGGCCACGGCTTGGCGCTCCTGGGGCTGGTAGCCCCGCAGGCGCTTCATCATGCCGTCGAAATCAACCAGATGACCATCGAACTCAGGGCCATCCACGCAGACGAACTTGGGCTTGCCGCCCACGATCACACGGCAACCGCCGCACATGCCCGTACCATCCACCATGATCGTGTTCAGCGACACCATCGTATGGACCTCGTACGGGCGAGTCGTCTCCGCGCAGAACTTCATCATGATCGGTGGGCCAATAGCCACGACCAAGTCCGGTCTGGGATCGCGCTCGCAGATCTCCTTGAGCGGCTCGGTCACCAGGGCCTTGCGGCCATAGCTGCCGTCGTCGGTGCAGACGATCAGCTCATCCGACATGGCGCGCATCTCATCCTCGAGAACCATCAGTTCCTGGTTCCGGGCGCCGATGATGGTGATGATCTTGTTGCCGGCCGCCTTCAGAGCTTGGACAATGGGATGCATCGGGGCCACCCCGATGCCCCCGCCCACGCAGACCACCGTGCCGAAGTTCTCGATGTGGGTGGGCAGGCCCAAGGGGCCGACCAGCACGGCGAGCTCATCGCCCACATTCATCTCCGCCAGCTTCATGGTGGTCATGCCAACCCGCTGGAAGATGAGGGTGATGGAGCCCTCTTCGGCATCTGCATCGGCAATGGTCAGCGGAATCCGCTCGCCAAACTCGCCATCGATGGAAAGCAGGATGAACTGCCCGGCCTTGCGCTCGGCGGCGATCAGCGGGGCGTTGACCCGCAGGCAAAAGACGTTCTCCGAGAGCTGTCGCTTCTCAAGAATCGTGTGCGTTCCTATTTCCACGCCAGTGCGGGGCATAATAGCAAAACACGCCGCCTTGTTATTGAAATTGCTGATATTGAGTGGATCGTTGTCGGATCAGAACTCGAAGCCCTG
>JABGQJ010000601.1 GCA_018648945.1 Victivallales bacterium | reverse complement strand
CACCTTTTTTGGACTGGTGGCCATGGCGAGGACGTAACACCCGTTCCCATCCCGAACACGGTCGTGAAGGGCCTCTGCGGCGATGATACTGCATTCAAGAGTGCGGGAAAGTAGCTCGCTGCCAGTCCGTTTCCTGCAAAGGGGACGCAACGCGATAACTCGCGGGGCGTCCCCTTTCTCTTTGTGGGGGGGAAGCGGACGGGAGAGGGGCAGGTCCCTTTGGTCTCTTTGGTCCTTTCCGTCCCTTTCCACGCCGTGCAGGGCTCGTCAGGAGGCGGCTATCACTGTGCCCTGTACGTCGAGGGCGATGACCGGCAGTTCCAGGCCGCGCAGTTCACGGGGCAGCTGCAGGAAGACGCCGGCGCCGGTGGCGTGGACAGGAACTGGCTGGCCGGTTTCGAGTACCTTGGCGGTCAGTGGCGCATTAGGCAGATCTCCCAGGAGCAATGCCGTGCCTGGCGTGATCTCCCAGAGGTGCAGGTAGAGGCGCGTGCGGTTCTCCGGCAACGGGCGGGAGGTGAACCGGCCCCAGCTCGGCTTGCCCAGAGGGCTGCTGCCGGCGCCGTAGATCGATTCGCCATTGGCACCCAACCACAAGCCCAGCTCGCGCAGACGCTTGACGGCGGCGCCTTGGAAGCTGCCGTCCCCCATCGGTCCCACATTGAGCTGGTAGTTGCCGCCATTGGCGGCGTTGCCGATCAGGTGTTGGAGGAGTTGTCGGGTCGGTTTCCAGTCGAAGTCCAGGCGGTGGTAGCCCCAGGAATGGTTCAGCGTACCTGAGGTCTCCCACGGCTTCTCCTGCCCCTTGTCGGGGAAGTTGTTGTCCATCATGGAGATGAAATCGACCCTCGGGGAGGGGCTGAGGAACTGGATGCGGCTGTTCACCAGGCATTTCTCGCTGCGGCTGCGGATCAGCGAGATGAGCTCGTCTTGCCGCTCGGGCGTGATGTACCCCAGGCTGCTCTTGTTCCAGCTGTCGAACCAGAGCATCCACGGATCATAGCTGTCCAGCAGTTCGCGCACCTGCACCAGGCACTTGTTCTGCCAGTAGTGTTCGAACTGCTCTTCGCTGGGATGGACGTATTCCTCGTTCTCCATATGGGTGGCGCAGATGTCGCCCCCCGTGCCTTCCCAATCCTGCCAGTGCGAGTAGTAGAAGCCCAGCTTGATGTCGTACTTGCGGCAGGCGGCTGCCAGCTCTCCGAGGAGATCCCGCTTCAGGGGGCTTGCGTCCATGACGTTGTAGGTCGAGGCGCGGGTCGGCCAGAGGGCGAAGCCGTCATGGTGCTTGGCGGTGATGACGAAGTAGCGCATGCCCGCGCTCCTCACTTCGCGAATCCAGGCCTCCGCGTCGAAGGCCGTGGGATTGAACTCCGCCGCCAGCTTCTGGTAGGTTGGTCGCGGGATGTGCTCGGAAGCCTGGAGCCATTCCCCATAGGGATGCTTGATCTTCTTGCCCTGCCAGATGCCGGCGGGGTTGCTGTATAGGCCCCAGTGGATGAACATGCCGAACCGGGCATCGGTGAACCACTGCGTGCGGGCGTTGGGCGTATCTGAGTGCATAGTCATCCTCGGTTGTGGTGCTGCCAGCAATATGCCACGTTAGGCCAACTGCGCGAAGCCACGATCAAGGTGGGGGCTGGCCAGCCGGTCGCCCCCGTCCGGGCGGGTCACCCGAGCTTCCTCCGGGTAGGAATCTCTGAAGCTGGAGCGCCCCCGCTCTCTCGCCCCCTGGCTAGATCGATCAGATGCCTTACGTTCCGGGGCACTCGGCGTGACGCCGCGATGGGCCCGCGATTCGGCCAGCACCTCGCGCTGGCGACTTCGGCGAAGGGCTGGTATCCAGACCATGATTATGTGCAGGCAGGGCAGGTGAATGAGCGATCGTTTCACGATCAAGAGGTTCTCGATCTTGGCGGCCTGCATGCTCATGCTGCTGTTCTTAGGCACGAATCAGGCTTGGAGCGTGTTCGTGGGGCCATTGCAGGCCAGCCATGGGTTCTCCGACTTTCAGATGCAACTGATCTTCAGTACGGGCACGGTCGCATTCTGCACGGTGATCATTGTGGCGGGACGGCTGCATGACCGGTTCGGTCCGCGCCCCCTGGCGATCGCCAGTGGCGCGCTGATCGGCTTGGCCTGGGCCCTGGCCTGGGCATTCGGCGAGAGCTACTTCTGGCTCTGGCTGGCGGTCGGGGTGCTCGCATCCTCCGGGAGTGCCGTCGGCTATGTCTGCCCGTTGGCCACGGCAATGAAGTGGTTTCCGCGCCAACCGGGATTGGTCAGCGGCTTGGCGGCGGCGGGCTTCGCGGGTGGCCCGATCTTGCTCTCGACCGTTGCCGAGACACTGATGCGCGGTGGCTGGCAGCCGGTCGAGGTGTTCGGCCTCGTGGCCGTGACCTACGCTCCGGCGGTGTTGCTGACCGGTCTGGCGCTCGTGCGGCCTGCGGGGCACGAGGGGCATGCGGCGGTGGCTGGGTTTCGTCGTCGCGAGCTGGTTGGCGACCGTCGATTCTGGAGCCTCTGGGCCGGCATGTTCACTGGCACGTTCCCGTTCCTGATGGTCATGGGCAACGCCAAGCCACTGGCGGTCGAGCGTGGTCTTTCGGGGGCAGCGGCGGCGGTGGCGATCAGCGTACTTGCGGCCGGCAATGCCTGTGGCCGGATCTTCTGGGGACTGGTGCTGGACCGAATGGGGCCGCGACGGGCGATGTTGGCTGCGCAGGCCGTGATGATCGGGTCGGTGACCGCCCTGCTTGCGCAGAGCCAGCTTGGCACGGTCGTGTTCTTCGTGGGCCTCTTCGGGATTGGCTTCTGCTACGGGAGCAACTTCGCGATCTATCCGGCCACCGTTTCGCGCCTCTACGGCCCGCACGTGCTGGGCTCGGTATACCCATTCATCATCGCATCGCAAGCGTTCTCGTCCTTCGGGGCTTCGGCGAACGGCCTGCTGAGGGACGCAACCGGCAGCAGCACCCCGGGGCTGCTCTTGGCCCTGATGGCGGCGGTGCTGGGCGGCGCCCTTTGCGTCGTGCTCAGCCGCTCGCTCTCTGCCGAGGCGAATGGCCAGGTCGGGCGTCAGTGAGACGACGGGGGGGGAGATCCTGTTCAGTCGCCATCAGCCGCTTGCGGCCTGCCAGTCTGCGGTGGCGACACAAGATCGCGACTGGCCGTTTTGCCACCGATCCTGATCTCATCGATGTAAAGCGTCCGCTGGGTCACGGTCGAGGGGGCCTTCTCCGGAGGGTTCTGCCAGGGCCATTTGTAGATGCCGAACTTGAAGTAGTCCGCGAAGTCGC
Organism: Victivallales bacterium; assembly: GCA_018648945.1. Next base: position 1,544 of record JABGQJ010000601.1, on the reverse strand, counting down.
CGGGTCCGCAGTTGCGGCCTCGGTCCGACACGATCTTCTTGCCGTTCTTCCACACGTCCACCAGGCCGTCCTTGCCCGTGGACCAGCGTACATGGAAGACCCAGTCCACCCACTTCCCCTTGTCTTCTTCGACTCCCCCTTGCCACAGGTTCCGGTAGCCCTTGCTGTCGCGAGCCCAACGCTTCTTGATGCGGTAGTTCTTCCCGTAGATGTAGATCGCTAGCGAAGGGCCGTAGTCCCGCCAGCCAACCCACTGCGCGAACAACTCCGACTGCGTATCGGGTTTCCAGCTGTCCGGCCAGTAGGTGCTGAATCCGTACCAGTATTCCTCCCCCATCCTAAAGCTCTTGGACATGCCCCTGATCCAGAAATCTGTGCGATGCCCCATCATGTCCTTGTGCGCAGTGCGATCCAGCGTCAGCTTGAGCGCGCGCTTGCCATGACGGACAGGCGAGGCGACGGCGGCCGTCTTCTTCAGCGTATGCACGAGCCGACTGTCACCCAGTTTCTTGAGCCCCTTCCCTTCGAAGTCCACGACAGCCATCAAGGCAGGGCCAGCAGCTACCTCAGCGGCGCGACCGATGATGGTGGACAGACAGGTAATGACGAATAGCGTGGTTCGCATTCCAGGCTCCTGGGTGGGCATACAGGTGTTTCCAGAGCATGGCGCGAATCCAGTTGCCTGTCAAGCCCGACGCCATCGCCACTCGCCTTGCGCTGTCGCCCCCCCCGCGCTACCCTCAACGTACGCAACGAGACTGCCGAAAAGGCCATGTGGATCCGACTGAGCCGCCACACATACCCACAGGCAGGGCGCCAAGGAAACCAGCAGAGCATGCCCCCGAACGACGCGCCAATCCTGGTTGATTGCTCCTGGATCGAGGAGGGTGTTCTCCTGGCCGGGAGCATCCCCACCTGCGAGGAGGACATTCTGTTCCTGCACGGGCTGGGGGTCCGCTCCATCCTCTCGCTGACCGAGGAAAGCCTCGGTTCCTATGGCATCTCCCCCGAGTTCCTAGCAGGTCTGGGTATCGGAATCGCCCATCATTCGATTCCGGATACGGAACCACCAACGAGGGCTCAACTGGCCGCGCTGCTGGGCGACTTGGCTCGGCTCAAGGAGACGTCGCCGGCTCTCTACCTGCATTGCCACGCCGGGTTTGGCCGTACGGGAACAGTTCTGCACCTGCATTATCTGAACAGCGGCCTGCGCTTGGCGGAAGCACGCTCCCGCATTGCCGCGAAGCGCCCTGGTTGCGCGGCCGTGACCGAACGGCAAACGCGATTCCTGTGGCAGTACGAAGCGGATTGCCTGAAGGAACGGCAGAGGCCACTCGGCCCCGGCGCGGCAATCCCGCAAGCTGCGGCTCTGCCCTTTCGCTGGGAAGTCAGTGGCCTGCGGGTGTTGGTGATCACATCCTCCTCCGGCAACAGCTGGGTTGTCCCCAAAGGCCATGTGGAAATACGCGAGACACCTCTCGAAACCGCCTGCAAGGAAGCGGAGGAGGAGGCAGGTGTCCGCGGCACTCCCGGGCCGGAGCCTG
>JABGQJ010000600.1 GCA_018648945.1 Victivallales bacterium | reverse complement strand
CCCCGCCGCCCTTGTCCCAGCCCCCCCCCCCAATCTGAAATCCCAAATCGAGAATCGCCAATGGACTGCTCGTCCCCGAGCGCGGAGCCCGCAGGGCGACGGGACGCCATGCCCCTCGCCAGACGGTTCCCACCGTGCAGCGCTTCACGCAGCGGAGCCCACCGCCCCTCCAGGCCTCCATTCTGCATTCTCACTTCTGCATTCTGCATTCCCCCCTCCCCCCCCTCACTCGGCCGGGATCCCCGCGATCCAATCGATCTCCACGGTCGCGCCTGGTTTGGCTTCGCCCACCGAGGGGTCGAGGCGGATGCCTCGGATTTCTTGGCCCGCCCACCGCGCGTGCTTGCCCAGCGGAATCTCGTACTCCTGCCAGGTGCCATCCGGCACGGTGGGGAAGTTCACGTGCCGCATGGCCGAGAAGGCGGGCTCGGCGCTCGTCGTCCAGAACACCTGCCCCTGGGCCATGCCGCTGGTGACCCGCATGCGCACGCGCAGCCCCTGGTACGTGCCGGCCGGAACCCGCAGATACGAGCGGGAAATATGCGGATCCTGCGCCCCCAAAGCCATGGTCAGCGTGCCGCCGGCAACCTTCTCGGCGCTGAGCCCAGCCAGGCCGCCCCACCCCTCCATATCGCCCCGCTGGTTGAACTGGAAATCGATGGCGGTCAGCGTCTTGGGCGGCTTCGGGTAGTCGAACTTGGTGGTGAGTCGCAGCAGCATGCCGTCGCCTGCGCCCAGGCCCAAGGTGAAGGTGCGCGTTTTCGAGGTCAACGCCGCCGCCGAGCCATCTTTGGCCGAGATGCGCGCCACGCCGACCACATGGGGCAGGAAGCCGGCCTCGAACTCCACCGGAGCCGCATAGTCGCGGTTGACGATCATCGCGTATTGGGTTCCATCTGCCGCCCGGAAAAGCCCGACGAACAGCGGCTTGTCGGCGGGAAGCTGCACAATCCCATCGCCGCCCAGCCGGCGGGTGCCCTGCGGGATTTCGCCCACGTGCCACGCACCCGTCCAGGTCAGAGGCAAGAGCACCTTGCCGAGGGCCTGGGTCTCGCCATTGAGCTTCTGCAGGATGTGGTAGAGCCGCGTGGGCTTGCCGTCGCGATCCACCACCCCGGTCCGGTCGTCATCCTCCTGCAACCGGCCCCAGTAGTACCAGTAGCCGATCCCTTTGGTCCCGTAGGCCAGCGACGTATACACCTGCCAGCGCATCTCCGCCTCGGTCGGCACCCGGTAGCCCGAGTAGGCCCCGGAATTGTGCACGTACCACCAGGGGATGCCGCTGCGCTGGCTCGCCACCTGCACCAGCTCCATGTTTTCGTAGTAATCGGCGCGAACGCCGCCCTTCTTGAGCAAGGCATAGTGATCGTAGCTGATCACGCGCGGCGTGCTGATTTGCAGGAACTTCTGCAGATGGTCGGCGTAGGTCGGCGTGCCGAGTTGCCTGTTGTTCGCATAGGTCGGGAGCAAGTTGATGTAGGGCAAGTGGGTTGGATCCTGCCGCTCGAATTCCCGGCTGATCTTGCCCAGGGGGTCGAAGAGCACCGAGCTTGGCTCGTCGTGGAGGTAGTAGCCATAGAGCGCCGGATGGCTTGCGTAGTCGGCCACGATCTGGGTCACCAGGCTCTTCCAGTCGTCGCGCATGACCATCTGCGAGCTGATCCGCCCATCCACCAGAATCGCCTTCAGCCCCGCCTTCGCGGCCAGGTCCAACAGCGTCCGATGACTCTCCGGCGTGTACCCGCCGCTCGGCCCCACGATGTTGAAGTTGCAGTCCCGAACCCGCTGGTAATGCTCCAGCGTATTGTGCGCCGGCGATGGCCCCCGCCAACACCCGATCGGGAACTCCTTCGCCTGCCAAGCCTGCTGCCCAAACACCGCCGCACCACACACCAATGCACAGACGAGAGTACGCAATCGCATCACATAACCTCCAAGCCAGGAACCAGCAGAGACGCATTTTCGGACACCTGTGAACGTACCACCGGGACCAAGGCCCCGCGAGGGGACAGGCCACTGCCCGTTGCTTGACACACCGGACCGTTTCGTCTAGGTTCCAGGGACCGAAGCCTGAATGGACGGATCCGACGAGACTAAGGAATCACAGCGATGAAGAGACTTCCTCTTTTGTCTGCGGTGGCGATGACGGGGTTGGTCCTGAACGGGTGCGCGATTCTCAGCAACACGCGGATCCGGGATGGAGACTCCGAGAAACACATGGTCAGCGTTGTCGGGATCCCGCTCTGGATGAGCACGAAGCCAGTGCAGAAGAAATGCTGCGGGAACACGCAGTAGCGCACGTCCTCCCAGTACGGGGAGCTACCATGGGCACACTGATCCGCGATGTGGTCTACGCGCCGGAGTACGGATTCCGAGGCGAAGGGGATCTGTTCTTGCCGGAGGAACCGGTAGGGGCGCCGGTGGTGTTGGTGATCCATGGCGGCGGCTGGCAAGCGATGGACCGCTTCCGATTTGGTCGCGTCTGCGAATGGCTGGCGGCGGCAGGGCACGCCGTGTTCAACATCAACTACCGGCTGACCGGAGATGCGCCGTGGCCGGCCTGCGGGGATGATTGTCTGCGAGCGGCCCGCTTCCTCCTGACAGCAGGGCATGAAGCGATGGCGGTGCTGGATCGGTCGCGCCTGGCGGTGCTGGGCGGCTCGGCTGGTGGGCATTTGGCGCTGATGACGGGGTTGCGGTTGCCGCCCGAGCAGGTGGCGGGGATTGTGAGTCTCGCGGGGCCGACGGACCTCGCGGTCCTCTCATTCCTCCGCGGTCCTGGGCGGTTCAAGCATCTCTTTGGGGGCGATCTGGTTCCGGAGGAGGTGCTGCGCGAGGCATCGCCAGTGTCACAGGTAGCCGGCGATTCGCCACCCTTGCTGTGCGTCCACAGCACCAACGACAAGCTCGTGCCGCCAGAGCAGTCCGAGCTGATCGCAACGAGCTACCGGGAGCATGGCAGGCCCTGCGCGATCCATAGCTTCGCGGGCGAGGGCGAGACGCACGGGATCTGGCGGCCGCCCAGGCCGGCCGTGCCGGAGCTGATGGCACACATCGAGGAACGGATCCAGGCGTTCCTGGCGGCGTGTTTCAACTAGCTCGATCTACTCAACCGCGGCGGCGAACGTTGCCAACCAGGCGTCGATGCCAGTCTCTGGCACAGTCAGAGCACGCCGGGTCATGGTTGCTTTGGGGTATCCTCCGACCTCAGTCTGACTATCGATGATCCTGCCTTCCCGGGCCAGGAACTGGCGGATGATCCGCTGGTCGACGGGATCCCGATCTTGCGGTCGCGCCCCCACATGCTTCACCACGTGGGGCACCACTTCCGCGGCTGGCAAGGCCTCAAAGCCCTCGGGCCATACTGGCTTGTCTTTGAGAATGACAATCTTGCCCTGGGTCATGGGAACGGGTTTGTCCTTCCTGTCGGTGGCGAGATTGTCCTCCAGGTAGGCGTCGCCCTGGCGGGCGACCAAGGCGAGTCCTGACTTCGTGTCCGCGCCGTGGATGAACACGTTGCCGACGATGGTGGCCCGGCTGTTGAGGGGCACGAGCTTGGTTGATCTCCACTCGCGAGGCGCCCAACTCATCTGAATGGCAGCGGACCCGGGATTGTAGATCACATTGTTGACCACGACCCCCGTGGCATGGGCCTTGAAGAACGGGTTCCGCCGCTGGTTGTGGGCGTAGAGATTGCCGATGACCGCGATGTCCCGGCAGAAGTCATGGATGAGCGTCCCCTTCGAGTGCCGCCCCTTCTTGTGTGACGAGTTGTCCAGCCCCTCGGCGATGATGCAGTTGCTGATGGTTACCTTGTGGGCCGTCTTGTCTGGGCCTTCTGTGCGGGCACCCGACGTGCTGATGTTCTCGTCCACGGCCCAGGTGACCGAGCAGTGGTCGATGACCACGTTGTAGGCGTCGCCGGTATAGGCCGTGATGCCGTCGGGCTCCCAACCGCTCTTTCGCGGCCTCTCCGCATCTCCTGGTCTGACTCGCAGGTGCCGGACGACCACATCATGGGTGCGGATGCCCAGGCCCCCTCGAATAAGGGTGATCCCGGGAGAGGGCGCGGTTTCTCCGGCGATGGTGAGGAATGGCTTGCTGATGGTCATGCCCCGGGTCTTTAGGTCGATGATGCCGCCGACCTCGAACACGACGATCCGGGGGCCAGTCGCTGCCAGGGCTTCGCGCAGTGAGCCAGGACCTTCATGGTCCAGATTGGTGACACGAAGGACCTTCCCTCCCCTGCCTGCGGAGGTGTGGATCCCGAACCCGACCGCGCCCGGGAAAGCCAGGGGGGCAGCAGCATCCGCTGCCGGGGCCCCAGACACGCTCACAGCAAAGAGCCCAGCAACCAGCATGATCACAGATGCGATCTTCATCGGGGCGTCTCCCGTTCCTGTTTGGGTGGCACGTTCCTTCGCGATCTCTGCCAAAGCCAGCGAGCCAGCCATGGAGTCAGCCGGTGTCCGCAAGGGGCAACCAGCTACAATCCATCGTAACGCGATGGACAGCACCTGTCAACAAACCTTGAACCGAGGATGGGCCCGGGAACAGCAGGAAGCAGAAAGGCAGAAGCGAGTGTAGACTGACTACTATGCGAGCGGTGCTCTGGAATGCCTTCGGAGCACGGGTTTGCTGCGGCATTCAGCATCGGGTGACAGAGCATGACGTACGGAACCACTACCCGCAGACGCGTTTCTGCGTGGCTTCTGCCGATCCTCGTTGGTTGGGCAGCACTGACTCTATCGGCGGCGGATTGGCCGCAATACCAGCGGGATGCCTCTCGCGGCGGCTATACCCCCGAGGAGCTCAGTACCGAGCTGTCCTTGCTCTGGTCTCGCCAGGCTCGG
>JABGQJ010000060.1:6367-19334 GCA_018648945.1 Victivallales bacterium | reverse complement strand
CCCAAGTGGAGATCGATTGGATCGTGGGGATCCCCGCCGAGTGAGGGGGGGGAATTCAGGAGTCAGAATTCAGAATTCAGGAGTCAGGAGTCGGAAGGGAGACCTGGAGGGGCGGCGGGCTCCGCCGCGTGAAGCGCTGCACGGCGGGAACCGTCTGGCGAGTGGCACGGATTCCCGTCGCCCGTACCGGGCTCCGCGCTCGCGGACGAGCGCATCTCCAGGAGCGGGGATGGCATGGAAGGGATCCGGGGGGCCTTGTCTGGTCCTCTACTCGGCCAAACGGATGCGCCCGGCGCGCTTGACCTGCCAGGTCTGGGCCTTGGTGCCGGCCCATTGGATCCACTGCTTGGATTCGCGGCGGAAGATGCCGATGTTGAAGTCCAGCTCCAAGCCGACGGCACCGGGGATGCCGGCGGCCTTCAGGGGGACAGTCCACTCGGCGGTCCAGCTCTTGGCACTGGTCTTGGCTTGGTACTTCACCTGTTTGAGCAATGCGTCCGCCGCAGCCTGGGACGCCCCCGCTTCGGTGGAGCTCTCGCAGGTCCCGTTGGGGAATCCATGGAGCACGAAGATGGGGTGTTGCGCGTTGTTGTCAGGGTAGGAGAAGCAGAGCTCGGCCCCGTCGGACTTGGTCCATTGGGGCTTGGCATCGGCCTTCAGCGGCTTGGTCAGGGGGATCTCCACTTTCACGAGCAGGGCCCCAGCCAGATGCGCGATCCGGGCTTGGCAGACGGGGCCGCTGGCCCGCGTCCGACCTTGACTTTCAGCTACGGGAAAGGGCTTGCCGGGGTACTTGCCCACAGTCTTCGTGCTGGGGATATCCAGGGGCTTCGTGCGGCGGGGCAGGACGGGCTTCGGCGCCTTCTTGGGAGGGACCGGGGCGAAGCCGGGCAGTTTGGGCGCCATGCCCTTGACCACACCCACGAGCGCGATGTCGTCCACGAAGCCGGTGCCTGGTCCGGTCTTGGTGACCACCACGCTGCCCTTGTCGGCCTTCGCGCCGGTGGTGAACCGGGCGGTGAGTAGCTGCCACTCGCCACTGGCAATGGACTCCGTGCGGGCCTGGACGCCGGGGACGCCACGCAGTTCCAGAGCCATCTTGGCCCCGTCCTTGGTCTTCACCCAGCCGCAGAGGTCGTATACCTGGTCTGGGCGCAGGCCGACGATTGCCTGTTCGATGCCATCCTCGGTGGCCCCAGTCAACCGCACGCCTGCCCCGATGATGGTATCACGGGTGGTATAGGATTTCGAGATGCCCCCTGGGCCGACGACGATCTTGGCCGTCTTGGCCCCGGTCGGTTGCCATGGGCCCAGCTTGCTGCCCCAGCGCCTCCAGGCGAAGGAGCCGTGCGGGACGAGATTGCGGAGCGGCGTGTCGGCGAGCTGGTAGGTCGCCTCCGGCGGGTTGGCGAAGTCGTGGCCTGCTTTCCAGGTGTCGCCGGGCTCGTAGGCCCCGATGCCGGGATTCGGGCCGCTGAGGCCGGGGACAGGGAGGCCCTTGCCCGCGCCGTCGTGGTACTTCATGAAGGTGTCCTTGCTCAGCTTGGTGGCAGGGACCTTGAAGGTGTTGTTGGCGAAGGCAGCCTGCGCATGGGGCGCAATGGTGCCTACGACCGCGTTGTTGATATAGCCGGAGCCATACATCCAGTCGGTCTTCCAGCGGCCCCAGTTGCCTGCGTTGCCCAGCATGGTGTTGTTCACGACCACGCAGTGTTGCGAGGGCTTGTTCAAGCGGATGTCGCAGCCACCGATATTCCAGACCACGTTCCGGTAGGCCATGTAGTTGCTGGTGAAGTTGTCCATGTAGATGCCCATGCGCGTGCCATGGGCGAGGTTGTCGTGGACCCAGTTGTGATGGAACTCCGTGCCGCCGCCGTCGGAGCCGCAGACGTAGCTGCCGCCCAGGTCGTGGGCCAGACGCCCCATGTTGAAGATGTTGTTGTACTGAATGACATGGGCCTGGCCGCCAGGTTGGAGGCAGTCGCGCCCGGTGTCATGGATCGTGTTGTGGCTGATCAGCATCCCTTCGCCCCAGGTCTTCACGGGGGCGTCGTAGGAGCCGGTGTAGTCGGTGTGGTGGATCCAGCAGTTGATCACCGCATTGCGCCGTCCGCCCAACTTGATGCCATTGCCGGCAGAGTAGGCGATCTCGGAGTCGCGGATGGTGTTGAACTCGCCGCCGATGTAGACCCCAAGCTCTGCATTCAGCCCGTAGCCCGTGTTGCCGCCTCGGATATGGGAGATCCAACGGGCGCGGACGTCCTTCACGACACAGTGCTTGCTGCCGTTCAGATACAGCGTGGCGCCCAGAACACCGAAGCCTTCGATGAGGATGTGATCGCGCTTGGTCAAGTCAAACGCCCGATCACGGCGTTTGGCCTCGATGGTGATGGTGTTCGGATCGACGCCTTTGGCGACTTGGAGGTAGAGCATCTTCTCTGTCGCGTCCAGGACCCACTCGCCTGGTTGATCGATCTCCTCCCTCTTGCCAACCAGGTAGAAGAAGCCGCCGCGCCGTTCCTTCGGACTCATGTTGGTGGCGATGGAGCCCTGTTTGGGCGGGTTCCCGATGATGATTCTGCGTTCGGCATCGACGTAGTCTTCGACGACCTTGCTCCAGCTGGTCCACTTGGCTCCGGCCAGAACCCAGACCACACTGCCCTTCCAGTAGCCATCAGGTCGACTGGGAAGCGCCTTGCAGAGCAGGTACTCGTTGCACGAGCCCGCGTCGTAGTCCACAGCCTCCCAATCCAGCGGGTCGCTCTTGGTCTTGTTCGGCCAACGTGCCTCCTGCCCTGGCTCGCCATCGATGAATACCTGAGCCCCATTCCTCACATTCCAGCCCATGGGCGCGCGCCAGAGAAGGCCATCCACCCGCTGCCAGCCCGTCACCTGGTCCGCACCAGAGACGAGTGGCCGCTCGCCAGGCCATGCCTTCATGGTGATCGGCTTCTCTGCTGTGCCAGACCGGGAGAACTTCACTGTCTCGCGATACGTCCCCGCCCGCACCAGGCACACGTCGCCGGGCTGCAGCACGGACGTTGCTTTGGCAAGGGTACGGAACGGCGCGTCCTGCGTCCCCGCTGCCCCATCGTCCCCCTTCGGCGAAACCACGTATTCCCGTGCCGATGCTGTCATGACAACCCCCGCAAGCAAGGCAGATACCGTGAGCAGACGCATATGGTTACCTCTGGGTCGTTAGGTGTGGGCGTCCACTGTACCGCGCGACCATCGAGTTGTCAGGCCCGCTTGCGAGTCGGGACGAGAGATCCGAAAGTAGGCGATACATGAAACGCAGCACGCAACCGAGGATTCCCACCATGCCATCGGCCAAATCGCCCGCCCAGTGGGTTGACCCCCTGATTGACTCCGCCAGCTCGCGCTGGATCTTCTTCTCGTCTGCGTGTCGCCCGTTCGCGCTGGTGAACCTGAGTCCGGATACGGACATCGCGGGGGCGTGGGGGTCGAGCTATCTCTACCACTCGGAGACGATCTGCGGGTTCAGCCATGTGCATGCATGGCAGTTGGCGGCGGTGTTGGTGATGCCGGTTTGTGGGGATCACGCGGGTGGTCCGGACGTGGAGGCGTACCGGTCACGCTTCACCCATGCGGACGAGGTCTGCGAGGCGGGCTACCACGCGGTGAGCCTGCTCGACCATGGCGTGCGTGCGGAGTTGACCAGCACGGCGCGCGTCGGCGTGCACCGCTACACCTTCGCGGCAGAGGGCGATGCAACCGTGTTGCTCAATCTGGGCGGCGAGCTTGGTCCGTGTACCATGAGCGGGGCCTTTGTGGAGCTGGTGGGCGAGCGGGAACTGGCGGGGTATGTGGTCAATGCGCCGACCCGGCGGCGGCCGAAGGAGGCCGTCATTCACTTCGTCGTGCAGTTCAGCAAGCCGCTCGCCGGCTTCGATGGTTGGCAAGGGGAGAACCGGGTTGCGGATGGCGTGGTCGAGGGCAGGGATGCGGGTTGCCGGGCGCGGTTCCAGGTGGCTGCCGGCGAGCAACTCGTGGTCAAAGTGGCGATCTCCTACTGCTCCGTGGAGAACGCCCGGCTGAATCTGGCTGCGGAGTGCGATCACTGGGATTTCGACCGGGTCCGGGCGGAATCCCAGGCGGACTGGGATCAGGCGCTGGGGCGCATCGAGATCGAGGGGGCCGAGGATCGGCACCACACCAAGTTGTACACGGATCTCTGGCACTCCCTGCTCGGGCGGCGGCTGGTCAGCGATGTGAACGGCCAATACATGGACCGAACCGGGCCCGAGCCGATCGTCCGGCGGGTGCCGCTGGACGAAACGGGTCGGCCTGCATATCACCACTTCAACTCCGACGCGTTCTGGGGCGCGCAGTGGACGCTGAACACGCTCTGGACCTTGGTCTGTCCCGACCATGTGCGGGAGATGGTGAACTGCCTGCTCGACCACTACCGCAACGGCGGACTCATTCCCCGGGGCCCCTCCGGCGGCAACTACACCTTCGTGATGACCGGCGCCAGCTCGACCCCCTTCGTGGTCGCTGCCTACATGCACGGCATTGGCGGTTTCGATGCGGAACTCGCCTACGAAGGACTGCGCAAGAACCACTTCCCCGGTGGGCTGATGAGCAAGGCGGGATATGAGCACGACACCTGCATCGGCGGGGGTATCGAGCACTACATCGAGCACGGCTTCGCCCCCGACGGGCGCAAGCAGGTCGCCTTTCACGTGAAGGGGGCGGGGCAGACCTTGGAATACGCCTACCAGGACTGGTGTCTGGCCCAGTTCGCGCTGGCGCTGGGCAAGCAGGACGACTACGAGCTGTTCATGGAGCGGGCGGGGAACTACCGCAACTTGTTCGACCAGGAGACCGGGTTCATCCGGCCAAGGCTGGGGGACGGATCATGGCTGACCCCCTTCGATCCCTTCAGCGAGGAGGGCTTCGTCGAGGCCAGCGCGTGGCAGGACACGTGGTTCGTCCCCCATGACCTGCCCGGCCTGGCCCAGTTGTTCGGCGGCGCCGATGCAGCCGCAAGCAAGCTGAATCAGGCCTTCGAGATGGCCGCGCCGGCCAACTTCGCTGCCCAGAAGCAGGGAGGGCACGGCCCGGTCCCGATCAACTATGGCAACCAGCCCTCCACCCAGACAGCCCATGTCTTCAACTACTTCGGCAAGCCTTGGCTGTCGCAGAAATGGGCGCGCGCCGTAAAGGAACAGACCCAGGGCGGCACGTCGCCCGACCTCGGCTACCGAGGCGATGAGGACCAGGGGCTGATGGGGTCGTTGGGCGTCCTTCTTGCCATCGGCCTGTTCCAGATGAAGGGCGGTGCTGACCAGGACCCCATCTATGAGATCACCAGCCCGGCGTTCGAGCGCGTGACCATCCATCTGGACGGCGGCGATTTTGTCATCTCGGCCATGAACCAGGGACAGGGGAACATCTACATCCAGTCTGCCGAGCTCGACGGCAAGCCGCTGGAGCGTTGTTGGATTCGTCGTTCGGAACTGGTTGGCGGCGGCACCTTGCGGTTGCTCCTCGGTCTGCAGCCGAATTGCGCCTGGGGCAGCGCTCCGGAACTGGCGCCGCCCGCGATGAGCGCACTCGCGGTCGAGCCTGCGGGCCGGGTATAGGCGGCCTCCATGTGCCGCGGAGAGCGTGGGGCGGCGGCGGAACCGGCGCCATCGGGGGCCTGCGCGGGCCTTTTGGCGGCCTTTTTCCCCCGTAAATTCGGTTTTTCTCTCTGCCAGACTTGCAGTTAGGTAGGCGGACCGTATATCTTTGAGTAGCCGCGATGGATACGTATGGACACGATGCTAATGCTGGTTTCGGCATGCCCGATGGCGCCAGCTGGAGGCTGAGTCCGGGGGAAGTGCCGATCTTCCCGGAGCAGTACCCACCCTACACGAAGGGAGTATGGCCGTGAAAGCGACGTTCTACGATGTGAAGAAGCGCGAGAAGGTCGAAGTGGCTGTGGTCGCCAAGGTCAAGTATGCCAACGGGCGTTGTGCCCTGCGGGCGAAGACCAGTGACGGGCGCAATCTGACGAAGTTCATCAAGCAGGCGGACTTCGACAAAGCCAAGGTGCCCACCGCCAAATAGTCCGGCTTCACCGATACGGCCGATGGGTCCCGCGCGCATCGGCCGTATCCATGGATCGACCCGCCACCGCCCCATTTCCCCCGACAAGTGTCGCAGAAAGGTGGGGTGGATGGCGTGTGCCAGGAAACCTCCGCCTTGTGTGTTGGTCTCTCTCAGTACGACTCAACACAACGCATGCTCTGCGGAGACGATCGGATGGCGACCAGCGGCACACTGTGGATTCTCTTGGCGGGATGCCTGGGCGGGCTGATTGGTGCCGCTCTGGGATCGACCAAATCCTGCCGAACCGGTACGTGTCCACTGACGGCGAACCCTCTGCGAGGAGGGGCCGTGGGGATGATCCTGGGTCTCACGTTCGCCCTCGCCGCCGGGGTGGGTTCTGGCTCCGGTGCTGGCGGCGGCAAGTCGGGGGGCGATCCGTCGAGCGCCGAATACGCGGCCGCCCTCACTACCCTGACGCCGGAGACGTTTGAGAAGACCGTGGCGGAGGGGGTCACTCTGGTGGATTTTTGGTCTCCCCAGTGCAGCGCCTGTCTGAAGCAGATGCCTGTCCTGACCGAGCTTGCCCCAGAGGTCGAGGGGAAGTTCAAGATCGCCAAGGTGAACGTCCTTGATCACTACGACTTGGCCAAGAAATACGGCATTCGGCGCTTGCCGACCCTGATGTTCTTCCGCGACGGCAAGCCGGTGGAGACCCGGATTGGCACGTCCTCCAAGATGGAACTGCTTACCGCGTTCGCCGAGCTATCTCTCTGACCAGGCTAACAGCTCAGACATCGACGGCCTGGCCGCTATGGGCCGATTGGTAGATCGCGTCCGTGATCTGCATCATGGTGAGGGCCTGTTCCATGCCAGTGGCTGGCGGACGGTTCTCGCGGATGGCCAGGGCGAAGTCCTCGATGGCCAGACGATTGCCGCCGGGCTTCTCGTCCTTGCCTTCCCAGAGCACGGTCTCCGTGACGCCCTTCTCGGTCTCGCCGATATTCAGCACAAGCCGCCGATCGTCGGTATTGAGCATGCCAAGGTGGAGAGCGCCGTTGGTTCCACTGATCTGCCATGCCATCTCGGTCGTCTGGGGCATGAACTCGCCTCGCTCCAAGGTGAGGACGGTGCCGTCCTGCCCAAGGACGAACGCGCTGTACCACGCGTCTGCATCCGACTCCGGCGCCACATGGCAACGGAAGGCGGGCACGCACTCCCAGGTCTGGGCAAGGACGGTCTTGGGGCGGAACGCCCAACCGGCCGTGCCGAGGATGTAGTCCAGGTCGTAGCAGCTCCAGTTGGTCAGGATTCCCCCGGCGTTCATGCAGAAGGACTCGCGCCAGGGGGGGGGCACTCGGTCGTTCTTGGGGCCGCCGGCCAGCAGAGCGCGCACGTGGAGCCGGCGAATGTCCCCCAACACGCCGGATTCCACCACTTCGCGGGCCTTCATGGCCGACTCGAAGAAGCGGAACCGGGAAGATAGGCATGCCACCACGCGATCTCCGGCCCGAGCCATGAGAGTGCGCACTTCCCGCGCATTGCCGGCGACGGGCTTCTCGGTGAGCACATGCTTGCCGCTCGCCAAGGCGTGCAGCCCCATGGCCGTCCGCGTGCCAGCCGGGAAGGCGATGACCACCGCCTCCACCTCCGGATCCTGGTCGAGCAGGTCACGCCCGTCTTCGTAGACGCGAGGGACGCCTTGGCTGGTGGCCCACTCCCGCCGCGAGACCCGCAGGTCGGCCGCGGCGACGACCTCGACCAACTCGCTGGCCATCGCGTCCTTCAGGTTGGCCGAGCCAATCACGCCACATCCGATCACGCCGAGTTTCACCGGTGTCATGCCCTGCTCCTCGCTGGTGTCGCGGTTCTACCGTATTGGGGAAATCACCCGCAACCCTCGCCCCCGCGCCACTCTTCTGAGCTTGCCCTTGCGCTGGGCGAACGTTGCGCCGTTGACGCGCCAACCTAGGGTGTCTGTCGGCGCTGCGCAACCCGTTCGCCCGGCCCGGTCACGGATGGTCATGCTACGCAAGCCCCCAAAGAAGGGGTATGGTAGGCATTTCATCCGGCAGAGGATGTGCGTCCTCTGTGCGCCGTGAATTCATCGCAGTCGGCTCCGGGCCGATTCGAGACTATATGGGACACCGAATGGACTATCTATATCACGTCGAAGTAGCCCCCGGCCTGGGCTATGAGTGCATTGCCGAGGAGGGGCTGAAGCTCGTGATCGGGGACATCGTCATTGTCCAGTGCGAGCGCTACCAGGATTACGCCAGCGTCACCGCCTGTCACGACGAAGGCCCCGTGCCTCCCGCCAAACTGGAACAGCTCACCCACGAGACCAACAAAGGGCGGCATGTGGAGGGGCACCGGGTGCCCAAGGTTCTCCGCCGGTCAACCGAGGAGGACAAGCAGACGGCGGAAGAGAACGACATGACGTCCCAGTCCATGGCCGAACGGGCCAACGAACGCATCGCCGCCCACAAGCTGGACATGAAGCTTGTGCACACGCACTACTCCTTCGACCGGCGCTTGGCTGTCTTCCAGTTCGCGGCCGAGGGGCGAGTCGATTTTCGGGAGCTGCTGCGGGATCTCTCGCACACGTTGCGGACCCGGGTCGAGCTACGCCAGGTTGGCGTGCGGGACGAGGCGGCGTTGCAGGGCGGTATCGGGGTCTGCGGGCGGGCGTTCTGCTGTTCCACGTTCCTCAAGCGTTTCAGCAGCATCAGCGTGAAAATGGCGAAGATCCAGGGGCTATCTCTGAATCCGCTCAATATCTCTGGCACCTGCGGGCGCCTGAAGTGCTGCCTGCAGTACGAGTATTCGCGCTATCGCGAAGACCTTGCCGAAGAGAAGCGCCAGCGGGCCCAGTGCCCGCAGGGAGGCTGCGGCGGCGACTGTCCGGGAGCTGGAGCGAAGCAGGAAGGCAGCGCGCCGGGCGATGGTGCGTCGGCGAGGGACCGCGACCGGCGCCGACGCTCGGGCTCATCCAGATCCGGCGAATCCGGTCGGCAAAGCTCCCGCAGGGCCGACTCCAGACGAGGCGAGCGGCCCGAACGGGGCAGGCCCGGCCAAGCGGACGGGCCAGCAAAGAAGACCCCTCCTGCAGCAACGCCCGGCGCGGCGCCCCCCGCCAACGACAAGGGCGCGCCGAAGCAGGACGATGGCAGTCCAGCCAGCGGCAGCAGTCGGCGCCGCCGTAGTCGGCGCCGTGGGCGCCGTGGCGGCAATCGCCAGGAAGGCGGCAACCCGTCCCAGGGCGGCAAGCCACCCCAAGGCGGCGGCAAGCCGCCGCAGGGCACAGGTGGCGCCGCGTGAATGAGTCGCGGCCCAAGCTTGCGGCAACGGCGCGTTGGTACGTGGCGGGTCTCTTGCTCCTCGCTCCGCTCAGGTTCTCCGGGATCATCGGCTTTGCCGAAGGGGCGAACTTCCCGATCGGCGGCTGGCAGTGGGTGTTTGAGGCCTGGCCTCCCTTCCTTTGCGCTCCACTGGCGGCGCTTGCCCATGTTCTGGCTCTCTGCGCCCATCGCCAGACGGTGAAGGGGCGAGGTATCTGGCCTGTGGCGGCATGGTCTGCCTTGGCCGGCGCCTCGCTGTTCGGGCTTCTCCGCACGACCGAATGGGAATACGCCCTGCCGTTTGTCTGCCATGCCGCGTCCGCCGCCGTGCTGGCGGCGGCGGTTCGTAGAATTGTGGCGTGCGACCCATGGGCTCGCCGCCTCCTTGTGCGCACGCTTGCCGCCTCTCTGCTCTGGTGTTGTGTGCGCGGTGTCGAGCAGCGGTTTGGCGGTTTGGCGAGGACGGAAGAGGAGTTCCTCAGAGGGCAGGCGCAAGAGCGGGAAAGGGCTGAGAAGCAGGGCGGTGTCTTCAACCCGAATAGCGGACTCCACGACAAACTCAAGCAGCGGCGCGTCTACGGCCCGTTCCCGATGAGCGCCAACCTCTATGCGGCGCACCTGATCCTGCTTGCTCCCCTGCTTCTCGTCGTGCTTTGGCGAGCGGGAGGACGGTTTGAGCCGGCGCGCGTCTCGCGACCTCTTCTGCTTGGCTTGGGCGCGCTCCTCTGCCTGGCACTCCTCTACTGGAGCGGCAGCCGCAGCGCGGCCCTCGGCTTGGCGGCGGGACTGGCACTGGGGGGGCTCTCCCTGCCTGCCTTGCGGCGCTGGCGGATTCCGGTGGCGGCCATGGCCCTGCTGCTGGGGATCGGGCTGATGTTCGCGGTGGGTGGCGGCAGGAACCTGCTCTCCGCTTCCGCCCGTCTGCAGTACTACCGCAGCGCCTGGATCATGTTCCATACCCAGCCCGTGACCGGGGCGGGGCTCGGGGAGTTCTACACGGACCACCTGCGCTTGCGCCCCTTGCACGCGGAACCGACCCATATGCCCCATAACATGCCCCTTGGTTTGGCGGCACAGGCGGGCATCCTGGCGGGGCTTGCGGCCCTCGCCTGCCTGGTCCTGCCCGCCTGGCTGGCCTTCTCTCCGCGGCAGCAGGTGGCAGAGGAGAAGGACGACCGGCTCGAGAGGCTGGCAGTGGTCGTCGGCTTGGGAGCATGGTCGGCCCATGCGTTCCTCGACCTGAATGTCCAGGTCCCGGGAACCGTGCTGACCGCTGCCTGCCTGCCCCTGCTCGTGCTCCATGACCAAGCTTGTGCGGCTTTACCCGAGCAGGTTGGCCGGGGGCAGCGCCTCTGGACGGTTATCCTGCTGCTGCTGACCGGGTTCGCCTTCCTGCCCATCCTGCGCGTGCCCGGCGAGTACAGGTTCCAGAAATTCAGCACTAGCATGCAGACCGGAGAGCCTGCCATGGTACTTCTGGAACAGGGCAAGCAAGCCGCACGCTGGCTACCGACCAGCCCGCAACCCCACCGCCTGCTCGGGCGCTTCGCGGAGGCGAAGGGGAATCATGGGGATGCCCTGATGGTCTACGAACGCGCTGTTCAACGAGCCCCGCACCGCGCCGGGTTCTGGGCGCAGCTGGCCCGCGTGCGACTCGTGCTTGGCGACCTGCCGGGGGCGGCATCAGCCGCTGCCGAGGCCGTGCGATGGGACCCGGGCCATCCCAAGTACCAGGCCTACCAGGCCCTGATCCGGGGGCTGCGCCTCGCTACCCTCCCGTCCTCGGAATGGACACCGCTGATTCACACCGCCCTGGCCGCCGACTACCGGCTTGACCGGGAAGCCGATGGGGGCGCGATGGTCGTGCTCCTCGCCTGGCCGGAGCGTTTGCCGCCGCCACTCCCGCTGTCGGCCCTGGCCGAATGGCTTGCCCCCCATGCTGGTGTTTTCCCCTCCGGCGACCTCCCGGTTCGCTTCCAACCGGCCCCGGCATGGACGAATGGCGAGTGAGGCACTATCCTACCCAGTCCACGGAGTAGCAAAGACAAAGGACATGCCGTGACCGTTCCCCGCCGCATTCTGGTCCTCAACGGCCCCAACCTACAGTTGCTTGGCACGCGCAAGCCGGATATCTACGGCACTCGGTCCCTGGCCGATGTCGAGGACCGGACGCGCGCTCTTGCCGGCGAGCTTGGCTTGGCGGTGGAGTGTCGCCAGAGCAACCACGAGGGGGAGTTGGTGGACTGGATCGGGAACGCCCTTGGCAACTTTGCCGGCATCGTGCTCAACGCTGGTGCCTATACCCATACAAGCGTGGCCATCCGAGATGCGATCGAGGGGGTCGGGCTGCCGGCCATCGAGGTCCACATCTCCAATGTATATGCCCGCGAGGAATTTCGTCACCATTCCCTGATCGCCCCCGTCTGCCTGGGGCAGATCTGCGGTCTCGGGACGTCTGGCTACGAACTGGCGCTACGGGCGCTGGCGGCCTATCTGGAACAGACAGGCCCTGCTCAAACAGAAGGACCCACAGAATGAACACCGAATTCAGCCAAGTGGAACAGTTGGCCAAGCTTATGGCCGAATACGATCTGACCGAGATCAACATCGACGAGGAGAGCGGCAAGCTTTCCATGTGTCGCGGCAGCAAGGTCGAGGTGGGTGCTGTGCCGCAGTACGTAGCGGCCGCCGCTCCGGTCGCCACCGCCGCTGCTCCCGTCGAGGACGCCGTCAGCGTCGCCGACTCGATCACGGCCCCCATCGTGGGCACGTTCTACCAGTCTCCGGCCCCCGATTCCCCAGCGTTCGTGAAGGTGGGCGATGCCGTCACCCCGGAGACCGTGGTCTGCATCATCGAGGCCATGAAGGTGATGAATGAGGTCAAGGCCGAGCGCTCGGGGACCATCCAACGCCTTCTGGTGGAGGATGCCCACGCCGTCGAGTTTGGCCAGCCGCTCTTTGAAATCACTCCCGCCTGACGTCCCTTCGGCGTCCTTCCGCAAATCGGGGGAACCCCATGTTTTCCAGCATTCTGATCGCCAATCGCGGCGAAATCGCCCTTCGGATCGTGCGTGCCTGCCGTGAACTGGGCGTGCACAGCGTGGTCGCCTACTCGCAGGCGGACGAGCGAACCCTGGCCGTCGAGCTGGCGGACGAAGCCATCTGCATCGGCCCTCCCCCGGCCAGCGAGAGCTACCTGCTTATCGAGCGGGTCATCGCGGCCGCCGAGGTGTGCGACGTGGATGCCATCCACCCAGGCTACGGCTTTCTTGCCGAGAACGCGCACTTCGCGGAAGTGTGCGAGCAGTGCAATATCACCTTCATTGGGCCGAGCCCCGCCTCCATCCGCCGCATGGGCAACAAGGCCGAGGCGCGGCGGACCGCTGCGGCCGCAGGCGTGCCGATCATTCCCGGCAGCCCCGGCATCGTCGAGACTGACGAGGAGGCCCTGGCCATCGCCCGGGAGATGGGCTATCCGGTGATGGTCAAGGCATCGGCCGGCGGCGGCGGCAAGGGCATGCGCGCCGTACACAACGACGGCAGCCTCCTGCAGAGCTTCCACGCGGCCT
>JABGQJ010000060.1:0-6269 GCA_018648945.1 Victivallales bacterium | reverse complement strand
TTGCGCAACCGGATGGGCGAGGCGGCCGTGCGCTTGGCAAAGGCGGTCGGCTACGTGACCGCTGGCACCGTGGAATTCCTGCTCGGGGCCGACGGCAACTTCTACTTCATGGAGATGAACACGCGCATCCAGGTCGAGCATCCCGTCACCGAGATGGTCACGGGCATCGATCTGCTCCGCGAACAGATCCAGACCGCAGCAGGCGAGCCGCTCAGCTTCACCCAGGAGGACGTCTGTCTCACCGGCCACTCCATCGAGGTCCGGATCAATGCCGAGGACGCGCATCGGGACTTCGCGCCCTGCCCTGGCACGATCGAGTTCTATGGCGTGCCCGGCGGCCCTGGGGTGCGCGTGGATTCCCACGCCTACGCGGGCTACTCCATACCGCCCTTCTACGACAGCATGATCGGCAAACTCATCGTCCATGCCCCAAACCGCGAGCAAGCGATCATCCGGGCTCGACGGGCACTCAGCGAGTACCTGATCCATGGCGTGACTACCACCGTGGAATTTGCCGCAACCCTGTTGGACATGGAACCGTTCCGTTCGGGGCAGTACGATACGGGTACTCTCGAACGCTGGATGGAGGCGACTCGCACCTAGGCGACACCCCCGCATCCCATCTCTGTTCACCGACTTGAAGGAGGCGTACCATGACTACCGAGAAAGAGAAAAATGCGATCCCAACCACTCCCCTGGTGGATCCCATCGCCGCATCCGGTGCGGCAGGGATGATCAGCGAGGACGAGAACGACGGTGGCTCCATCCGCATCTCGGAGAACGTTGTCGCCGCCATCGTGCATAAGTACGTGCTGGAGGTGGAGGGCGTGGTGCGCTTCGCCACCGGCAGCTTGGTGGGCAACATCGGCGAGTTCTTCGGTCGCCCCGATCCCGAGAGGAATCTGCTGGTGGACCTGGAGGACGAGTGCGTCAACATCGGCGTCACTCTGGTCCTCGAGTTCGGCGTGCACATCCCCAGCGTGGCGACCATGGTGCAGGATGTGGTGGGCGAGAAGGTCGAGGAACTGACTGGGAAGCAAGTCACGCGCGTGGATGTGACCATTCAGGACCTCGAGGATCCACGCGCGCAGGCCGCGGCGGCGGAGGCTGCTGCCGAGGCCCAGGCGGAGGAATAGAGGGAGCCCCCATGAACACCCTGGCCCAGGTGAACAACAGTCTGCGCAGTTGCTGGGGCACGATCGATCAAGGGGTCTTGGTCGGCGTGCTCGCGGGGGCGGTGTTGCCCCTGTGCTTCTATCTCGTGCTGGGTTTGATTCTCCGACGACGGCGGCGCTGTCGCGGGGTGCGCATTCCCGGCGAGGGCGGGGTTCTCTTTGTGAGCGTCGCTGCGGTGCGGGAGTTCGTGCGGCGACTTGTGCACGAGTTCGACGATGCCGCGTTCCACGCTCTCGAGCTGGAACGGCGAGGCCCGGGCTATGTCTTCAACGTCTCGATCGACGTGGCCCCCGCAGCGGACATGGTGGCGTTACGGACGCAGATCAACGAGCACCTGCGCGAAGAGGCCGCTCGACGCATGGGCCTGGTGGGCACGGTACTGGAAGTGAACGTGGTGATCCACCGACTCCTTGCCAACGAACGCAAATGGCGGCGCCAAAGGGGCGAACCCGCTGCCGCGCCCGAGGGGGATGAAGCCAGCCAGTCGGTAGAGGGAAGGTAGAACGTGCGGCAGCACCCGCGTGCCGCCGCACTCACCAAGAGAAACTAGGCGACCGCTCGGTCCGCGTGCAGTCAGTCCCGCAGGAAATGCGCTCGCTCGGATTCCAGCATTTCGCGCAAGACATCGCTCGGAGTCTTGCAGGTCTGGCAGGTGGCGACAAAGTCGCCGTCGCGCAGGAGCGTCGCCAGACGTCCCATGATGTGTAGGTGGAACTCGATGTTTTGGCAGCAGAGGAGGAAGAACAAGTGAACAGGTTTGCCATCGACCGCACCGAAATCAACGCCCTTCTTGGACCGGCCGACGACGATCATCGCCGGCGCCTTGAGGTTCACGACCGGATCGCGCGGGTGAGGGATTGCCACGCCGGCGCCAATCCCGGTGCTCAGCAGCTCCTCTCGGGCCAGGCATTTGGCCCGCAGGCTTTCGGTCTCCATGACCAAGTCGCCGAGGAGGGCTGGTTGGGTCAGTTCGCTGATCACCTCCGGCACGGTTGTGGCCTGCATGTCCAGAACCATGCGCCCTTCTGCGATCACCCGGCTCACGGGCATGCCGATATGCGAGCGAGCCATGCTGCCCAGCGAAGGCTCCCCCGGAGCTTCGGTCTCGCCCGGAAAGAACATGCCGTCGATCTGGCTGCTGTTGAAGCGCCACTGGCCGCCAATTTTGGCCCCCTTGACTTGCCCCGTTTTGAGCATGCGGAGGATCGTCCGGTCATTCACTCGAAGGTAGTCGGCGAGTTCGCGCAACGTTAAGATCATTCGCTTGCCTCCAGGAGGGGTTTGCAAAGGCACCGGTGCTGATCGACTGTACATAGGCGCAGGAGCGATCTCGATCCGTGACCTGCGCGGTGACAAGAAATGACAAATAGCCCATTCTTCATACCATCAAAGACAATAATGGAACTTTCCTCGCGACGCAAACATCCACGCTTCGTTTTCTGTGCTGCTGCACTGGCGTTCCTCTCGGTGGGGTTCTTGGCCAATATGGCCCGCGGCGAACCGATCCCCATGCACGATGGGCGGGTGCTGGCGGCGGAGGTGCTGCGCTCTGACGCGAGGCATCTGGTCATCCAGCTACCCAACAGACGCCGGGGAACCCTGGTGCGGTGGGACCAGATCGACCGCTCGTTCCGCCTTCACCCTCTGCATGGCAAGCCACTTTCGGACGGGACGGAGTCCGACGATGCGGCGCCGGTGGTCGCCGACGGCGCGGCACCATGGGGCATGGTCCCGGTCCCGGAGCCGGGGTCGCCGAGCCGGTTCGCGTATTTCCTCGTCGCGGTCTTCCTGCTTTTCTGGGCGAATCTTTGGTCGGTCCGGGCAGTGGGCATGTGGGCGCCTCAGGATAGCCGTTCGCCCTGGCGCAGTCTGCTCACCCTCTTTTTCGGGCCACCGGCAGCGTTGTTCTACTGGCTCTCCTGCCGCGGCCCCGGGAAGTTCCTCCGGAAGCGTTCCCGGCCGTCGATGCCAGGGCGTTCGGCTCCTCCCGTGAGCTGCCAGTTCTATACCTGGGAGAACGAGCCGATCAAAGCTAAACGCAAGGCCTCCTCAGGATTGCATGTGGCGCAGGAGGTCTTCTCCCGCGCGATTTCCATGGGGGCGAGCGATGTGCATTTCAACACCTCGACCGACGGCGTGAAGGTGGCCATGCGAGTGGACGGCGTGCTCCGGACCCCCGAGGTGCTGGCCGGGGATTCTGGCCGCAAGGTGATGGCAGCCATCAAGATGGCAGCGGGCATGGATGTGGCGAAACGGCACGAGACCCAGGATGGCGCGTGCCGCCTGCTGGCCGGGGATGCCTGGCATGACCTGAGGATCGCCCGGGCCTGGTCAGTCGAGGGCGAGGCCTTGGTGGTGCGGCTCCTGCGTTCCGGTGGGGAAGCGACCGGCTTGGTCGATTTTGGGATGTCCACCGAGATGGCCCGCCAAGCCGCCGAACTGACGGGGGAGACCTCCGGGATCATTGTCCTTGCCGGCCCGACCGGTTCGGGCAAGACGACCACGATCTACGCCTTGCTCAAACTGATCGAGGGCACTGGGCGGAATATTCTGACGATCGAGGATCCGGTGGAGCATCGCCTTGAGAATGCGACCCAGATCTCCCTGAACGCCAAGCTCGGTGCCACCTTCGCCAACGCCTTGCGCGCCTCCATGCGACATGACCCGGACGTGATCCTGGTCGGCGAAATCCGGGATGCCGAGACCATGGACGTGGCCTTCCAGGCGGCTCTCACTGGCCATTTGGTGTTCACCAGTCTGCATGCGACCGGGCTCATGGCGGTGATCGGTCGCCTGCACGAGCTGGGACTGAGTGCATACATGATCAAGACCGGGCTCCAGGCGGTGGTCTGCCAGCGGCTGGTGCGCATGCTCTGCCCGAGCTGTCGCGAGCCCTATCTGCCCGAACCGGACGAGCTGAAGTTCTGGGGCTTGCGCGCAGAGGAGAACGAGGGGCTGCTCTTCTACCGGCCAAAGGAGTGCCACCTCTGTGGCGGGTCGGGCTACCATGGCCGCATCGGCGTCTTCCGCATGGTGACCATGGACAACGCCTTGCGGTCGCAGATCAAGGGAGAGATCGAGGTGGAAGGACTGGGGAAGGCCATCGAGAAGACCGCGCTCGGCACCGTTCCTGGGTACGCGCGCACACTCCTGGCGCAAGGCGTCACTTCCCCCAGTGAGTTCCGCCGGACTCTTGGCATGTTCGATTACGGCAGAACCGAGCCGGAGGAATAGAGCGATGGGCATGCAGACACAACTGGTTCTCGGCGGTGTGGTCGTGCTGATCGTCGCCCTGTCGGCCAAGACCATGATGGGGCGCTCGGCATTTCAGCGGGTCCCTGTGGCCTTCACCGTTCTCTGGGCATCCCTGGTGGCCTGGCATTTCTGGGGCTTGGGCATCACCCTTCTCCAGATGGTGCCGGGAGGCATGGGGTCGGAGGAGCTTCAGGTCCTCGGCGGCTTCTGGCTGGCCTTCGTCCTGGGTGTCGTGCCGGGGTTCTTCATGATCCACTCATGGATGCGCAACTGGGAGCCATCGCTCCCCCGCTGGTTCGGGACTGTGGCGGGGAACCTGGCCCCGGTCCTGGTTGGCGTGCTGCTTGGCGCGCACGTGCTCATGTGTGCCGAGCTTGCTGTGCCCAAGGTCCAAGCGATGGTGGCCAAGCAGGAGACCCCTGGGCGGCTTCTCGGCAAGGCCTCCCGTTTCTCGCTGCGCACCTACTCGCGCCTCGCGGCGCGCATATGCGGTATGTCACCTGCCGATGTTCGGCAGGATCGTGTGCCCCTCTTCGTCCTCCAGAAGCTGCGCCAAGACGGGCACCGCCCCAAGTCCTCCCCTCCCTCGTCTTCCTGAAAGGGTCATGCCATGAGTTCCTGTGTCACCAGTGGGTTCCATCACGTTGCCATCCGGGTCGCCGACTTCGAGGCGGCATGTGCCTTCTACATCGATGGCCTGGGCTTCACCCAGAAGGCCGAATGGGGCGAGGGCGACAGCCGGGCCGCTCTGGTGGATTCCGGCGGCGGCAACTACGTCGAGATCTTCGCTGGCGGCGTCGGCGGCGACATCCCGCAAGGCCACTGTGAGCATTTCGCCTTCCGGACGGACGATTGTGACGCGGCGTTGGCTGCAGCCGTGGCGGCGGGAGCCGAGGTCACGATGGCGGCCAAGAGCCTAACCATCGAGGCGCGCCCGACCCCCGTGCCTGTGCGCATTGCCTTCGTGCGGACGCCGACCGGCCAAATCGTCGAGTTCTTCCAGAACGAGCTCACCTAGCGAGTCGGCGCACGTCGATGGTGTGCTCGCGCTTCCCCTTGCGGATGTGGACGAGGCCGCTATCCCATGCCGACTGGATGAACGGGCTGTCGAACACCTTGGCTGGCGCGTAGTCGACCGGGACACCATTGATCTCGGGGACCTTGCTGTGGTCCGCATGGAGGGTCAGGCGGGTGCCCGCGAGAGTCTGGTAGGTGAGGACTGTCTCCGCAACCTGGAGGGGATTGGCGAGGATGGCTTCCTGGAAGGTGGCATAGGTCGGGTAGTTGGCCTTCCGCCCGAGCTCGATGATGACGGGGGTCCAATGGTCTGCGCAGCTCAGCCAATCACCATGGGGTTCGGCGGTGACCCAGGTGGTCTTGCCGCGGACGGCGCGGACGGCGGCGTAGGCGTCGCCCGCGACCACAAAAACCCAGCCCTCGCGTTCGATCCGTTCGGTCAGCCCCTGCCGTGAGAACCAGACGCGCATCTCCCGTGCCCCCTTTGCGGTTGGCAGCTTCTGGGCGATGAGGGCGCCTTTGCTCTGCACGGACCACTGCTGGTTGTAGGTGTTGCCCTTGCCGGCGTAGCATTGGGGGTAGATGCGGGCGTCGGGATGGCCGGCGAAGATGGCGCCATGCCAGCGGTTCTGGGAGTGAATCAGCGCCCACTTCTCGAAGGGCAGAGAGGGGATCATGGCCGTCCCGAGGACGAATTCAGGGGAGCAGTAGGTGTAGCGCAGGATGCCACCCGCGCCCTCGCCAAGGACGAACCGATAGTCGGGATTGCCATGGTGCCCCGGCTGGGCGAGACCCATGCGCCGTTGCCGGATCTCGTAGAC
>JABGQJ010000006.1 GCA_018648945.1 Victivallales bacterium | reverse complement strand
CCATCGTGGCTTCCTTCTCCCCCGGCCATGGCATGGCGGAGCACATGGGCTACATCACCGTCGTCGATCCCCGCAATGGCCCCGATGACATGGGCATGGCCCGTCGGGTCGGAAAGCGGAAGTTCCGCGATCCGTATCCGGTCTCCAAGAACCACTTCCTCGTCGCCGATTCCCAGGGCATCTACCTAGTCGACGGCAAAGGCACCGAGCAACTCGTCTACAAGCACAACGTGCCGGGCCGCCGTTGGGCGTGTCACGAACCGCGCCCCGTGCGTTGTCGGCCCCGCGAGCCGGTCATTGCCGACCGCGTCAATCTCGCGCAACCCACCGGGCAACTCATCCTCTCCGATGTGACCCGGGGGCGCAACATGAAGGGCGTACAGCCTGGCGACATCCAACAGCTTCTCATCTTGGAGCAGCTCCCCAAACCCGCCAATTTCTCGGGCGGACAGGAGCCGCTGACCATCGGCGGCACCTTTACCTTGCAGCGCATCCTCGGCACCGTGCCCGTGGAAGCCGACGGCTCGGCGAATTTCGAGGTCCCGGCGCTCAAGTCCGTGTTCTTTGTCGCCCTGGACAGCAAAGGCGAATCGGTGAAGCGCATGCATAGCTTCGTCACCGTCCAGCCGGGCGAGATGGTCAGTTGCGTGGGCTGCCACGAGCCCCGGACGCAGGCCCCCCACTCGCGCCGGATGCCGCGACTCCTGGCCACGGCCCGCGAGCCGAGCAAGATCGCCCCGATCCCCGACATCCCCGATGTCCTCGATTTCCCCCGCGATGTCCAGCCCATTCTCGACCGGCACTGCAGCCGCTGCCATAGCGCCCGGAAGCACCCCAAGGGGATCAATCTCTCCGGCGACCGGACCCCGTTCTACTCCATGTCCTATTGGACGATGTTCACCCATAGGCTGGTCCGGGACGGTCGCAACGGTCGCGGCAATTCGGCACCGCGCAGCGTCGGGGCGTCAGCCAGCCCATTGATGAAGGTACTGGCCGGACACCAAGGCCGCGTCAAGGTCAGCAAGCGCGAGAAGAGGATCGTCCGACTGTGGATCGAGTCAGGCGCTGCCTATCCGGGGACCTACGGGGCCCTGGGCTCCGGCATGGTGGCGGTGAAGTACCCCCAAGAGACTATGAAGCGCCGCTGCGCTTCCTGCCACACGGCCAGGGAGAAGTCGTACCGCAACGTCAAGAAGAACGCATTCTACTACCAGTTCGGCACCCGCAAGCCGCCGCAACCGTTGCTGGACGATCCGAACGACATCATTCTGCTGCGGCATCTCGCTTACTTCCAGCTTGGCGAGTCCCGCCTGTACCAATCCCTCTGCAACATGGACCACCCCGAAGAGTCGCTCCTGCTCCTTGCGCCCCTCGCCAAGAGCGCCGGCGGTCTCCAGCTCTGCGGCGGACAGCCCGTCTTCCAGAGCAAGAGCGATCCCGACTACCAGAGGATTCTGCGCACGATCCAGGCGGCTGCGCAGGAGCTACGGGACAAGAAACGCTTCGACATGCCGGGCTTCCGGCCCAATCGCTTCTATATCCGCGAGATGCAGAACTACGGCCTCCTCCCTGCCGATCTCACGCCCGCCACCCCGGTGGATCCCTACGCCACCGACCAGGCCTACTGGGAGACCTTCCGGTACCTGCCGAAGCAGTAGAGCCAGGCGCACCCCTTCACCAGAGCGGGGGGGCGGCGCTCCGGGAGGGTCAGTGCGGCTTGGCCAGCAACTGCGCGAAGTCGGCGAAGAAGCCGGGGTAGGATTTGGCGACGCATTCCGTGTCCTGGATGGCCACCGGACCGGCTGCGGCAACCGCGATGGTCGCGCCGGCCATGGCGATGCGATGGTCGTTGCAGGCATCGATCTCGCCGTCGGCAACTGGGCCGCCACGGATGGTCATGGCATCGCCGTCAAGCTCGATGCACACGCCCAGGCGACCGAACTGCTCTTGCAGGACCGACGCCCGGTCGCTTTCCTTGTGGGCGAGTCGCGAAGCCCCGCGCAGGACGGTGCTGCCCGTGCAATGGGCGGCGAGGGCCGCCAAGGCAGGAAAGAGGTCGGGGCAGTTGGTCGCATCGAACTCGAAGGCCCGCAGTCCGCCCTTGGCTACCGTAAGCACGTGGTTCTGCCAGGCGATCCGGGCGCCGCAGCGTTCGAGAGCAAGAAGGACCTCTCGGTCTGCCTGGGCGGATGCGGGGCTCAGCCCCGTGAGCGAAACCGTCCCGCCGATCGCGCCTGCCGCCAGCAGGCAAGCCGCACCGCTCCAGTCCCCCTCCACGTGGTATTCGCGGGGTTGGTAGCTTTGCCTGCCAGGGATGCGGAACTCGCGGAAATCGGTGTGCTCGGCGGTTACGCCGAAGTCCGCCATCACCGCGAGAGTCATGTCTATGTAGGGTTTGCTCTTGAGGTCCCGCACCTGCAGGCAGGTGTCGTTGGCGGCCAATGGCAGGGCCAGAAGCAAGCCGGTGAGCATCTGTGAGCTGATGCTGCCGTCCACTTCCGCGCGACCGCCCTGCAGGGGGCCACGGACGTGGACCGGCGCACAGCCGTTGGTGGCGGAGAACTGTGCCCCGAGAGCGACGAGAGGCCCGGCGAGCATATCCACCGGTCGAGTCAGGAGCGAGCCCTCGCCGGTGATGGTCAGATCCTGGTCGTGGAGCGCCGCGATGGGGGTGAACATGCGTAGCCCGAGCCCGGCTTCCCCGCAATGAAGCTCGGCGCTGCGCGGCGCGAAGCCGCCGTCCAGGGTCGCGGTGGAGCCGGTCACGTCGGCGGTGGCTCCGAGAGCCCGCGCCACGCCGAGGGCGGCGCGCACATCATCGCACCAGGTGAGGCCGTGCAGCACGCTGCGCCCCTTGGCTAGTAGGGCCGCTGCGATGGCACGTTGGGCGTAGCTCTTGCTGCCCGGGGCAGCGAGAGCGCCGCTAACGGTGGAAGGTCTGACGGATTTCATCATGAATCTTCTCGGCGGCTCGATGGGAGTCGGGGTGCTCGGTGGAGGCGATCAGGTGGGCGGCGTCGGCGTAGAGCCCGCGCCGCTGGGCGAACAGCTCGCGCGCCCGGGCAGCCGGGTCAGCCACGGCCAGCAACGGCCGGTCCGTGCCTGCGCAACGGCTGACCACCGTGTCGATGGATGCATAGAGCCAGACGCAGAGGGTCCGCTCTCTCAGGGTCAGCCGGTTCTGGTCGCCACAGACGACGCCCCCGCCACAGGAGATAACGAGATCCCGCGAATCGGCAAGGTCGTCCAGGACTTGGCTCTCCTGGGCGCGGAAGGCGGCTTCGCCATCCTCGGCGAAGATCCTGGGGATCGCCTTGCCGGCGCGCTGCTCGATCAGGTCGTCCATGTCCACCAGATGCCGGTGAAGGGAGCGGGCCAGCCGTCGGGCGACGGTGCTCTTCCCAACCCCCATGAACCCGACCAGGGCGATGGGACGGCGGTCATCGAGGCGAGGGGCGGCAAGGCCTGGTTCCATGTCGGCTCTGGTGCAGGGCTGGCCAGTGAATGCCGCGAAGGCGGGGATGGCCTGGTTCAGCAGCCAGTCCAGTCCACTCAGGCAGGTGCAACCGTGTTCCTGGGCGAGGCGGTAGAGGCTGGCGCCCTTGTAGTTCGCATCGAACACGACATGACTGGGACGCAACCAGGCACCCCGCACGATATCAAGATGGGGAGAGAGCGAGGAGACCACCACGTCGGCGGCCCGGATTTCCTGTTCCAGGGCGTCGAAGGGCTTGGCTACGCAGCCCATGCAGGCGGCAAGCTCGCACGCCTTGGCATGGGTGCGATTGACGATCGTGACCTTGGCCCCGGCGCGCACCAATCCCCGGGCCGCGCCTCGGGCGGCACCCCCCGCACCCAGGAGTACGACCCGCCGGCCGCGCACGCTCAGGTGGTGGTCCTGGAACGATCCCACCACGCCCGCGTGGTCGGTGTTGTGACCAGTCAACGTGCCCTCGTTGTTGACGATGGTATTGGCCCCGCCGATGCACTCGGCCTCGGGGTCGACCTGGTCAACTCCAAGCAGCATGTCGGGCTTGTGCGGGGCGGTGACATTGAGCCCGCGAATCCCGAGGGAACGGACCACATCCAAGGCTTCCTGGGCCGTGTCTGCCGCCAAACGGGTGTATACGCCCGACATGCCCTTCGCCTGCAGGGCGGCGTTCATGATCGCCGGGCTGAGACTGTGCAGAACTGGGCGTCCGGTGACGGCCAGCAAGAGGGAAGGGGAGCTACTTTGGGGCATCTGGTTTGGCTGCTGGCTTGGCGGGTTTCTTCTGTTCGGGGGCTGCTGGCTTGGGCGTGGGAGCCGGCTTCGGGGTGGGGGTCGGCTTTGGGGGCACTGCCACGAGGGCCAGTTCGATGGGAACCTTGGCGGGACTGATGTTCTGAACAAGCAGGCTGGCATCACCATCGACCCAGACCTGAATGGGGCAGATGTGCTGACCGGGAGCCTTGATCGTGCTCAGATCGACGAAAGGATGAATCTGTTCCGGCGCCAGCTGGCTGAGAGCGTTCTCGGGACCATGGATGCCAAGGGAGATGGGGGGGAGTTGCCCGACCACCTCAAGCTGGTACTTGGGGGGAGCCAGAATCGACACCGGCAGATCCGTGTAGCTACTCCTGCCGCCGGCCTGTGCCACCCAGACCTCCACGCGCACGCTTCTGGGCATCTCCAGGCCTGCCACGGTGGACAGGCCCACATCCATCGAGAAGTCCTGCACCATCGTGTCATCGAGCATGATCGTCTCGGTGGTCACTTCCCGGATGTCCTTCACCAGAAGATGCGCGCCTCGGAGATTGATCTTATTGGGGGTCACGATGCACCGTGTCTTCCGGTAGCCCTCGCGGACCTTGCCTTCGAAGCGAACGGTCACCGGCACGTTCGCCCGTGTCTCCTTGCGGTCTACCTTCACCTGGATCTTCTGCTTGCTGAGACTGACTACACGAATGCCGGGCGGGGTGTGAGTCACGTTGCGCCGTGAGATGCCAATGTCGCAGTACTGGATTCCCGGGGTGACCTCCGGTACCACCGCAACCAGACGGATGTCACTGCTCTTCAGCAGGTCAAGCGCTCCTGGCGAGCCGCGGACGGTGACGTTGACGGTGGGTATCCCGCTCTCGACGATGGTCTCGGTGGGGTCGAAATCCAGAGTGACCTCGACGTTGCGGAACACTCTGGTCTCTCTCAGTTGGGCGGAGATGGCCAGCCAAATGACGAGCGCAAAGAAGATGGAGATCAGCTTGCGCAGGAGATCGTGACGGATGATCCGGGGGGTTTGCAGTTTCATCCTTCGCCGCCCTCGTCGGAAAAGGTGTCGAAGTCCATCACCGTATCTTCGAGGCTCAGGAGGGGAACATTGCCGCGCTCCTTGCGGATCTCCGGCTTCACGAGCCAGTTCGTGAGATGACGGCGGAGGCGCTCGCGCTCCACGCCGCGGATCAAGCGCCCTCGGTAGGCCAGGCTCACCGTGCCCGACTCCTCGGAGGCGATGATGACGACGGCATCGGTTTCCTCGCTGATGCCGACTCCCGCCCGGTGCCGAGTGCCCAGGCTACGGTGCTGGTCGGCGCCTTGGGTGAGGGGGAAAATGCAGCCTGCGGCGACCAGCGTGTTCGCTCGGATCACCACGCCGCCATCATGCAGCGGCGTGTTCGGGAAGAAGATTGTGCTCAGCAGCTTGCTGGAAACGGGGGCGTTGATATAGGTTCCCGTCTCGGTGTAGGAGCGCATGCCGATGCTCTGCTCGACGGCAATCAGGGCCCCGATGCGGTGGTCGGCCAGGTAGTAGGTCGCGTCCACCAGCGTGCTCACCAGATCGACGCTGCGCCGGGCATTGCGGCCGATGCGCAACCGGCTCTGTTGCCGACCGAGCTCGGCGAAGGCGCGGCGGATCTCCGGATGGAAGATGATCAGGAGAGAGAGAGCCAGGAATGTCCACAGCCGACTGAGAATCCAGTCGATCACCTCCAACTCGAACACCTCCGCCAGGATCGTCATGGCGGCGAGCGTGACCCCCAGTCCCGCCAGCACCATCGCGGCACGGGTGCCGCGCACGAACCGCAGTGCCTGGTAGACCAGGAAGGCAAGGAGTCCGATCTCGAAGACGGTCTTGGCGTACTCGGTGACTACGATTAGGTGTGGGTTCACTACGTTTCGCTCGTGGCGGAGGGGACGGGGGCGGCGCTTCCCAAATATAGGCGAACAGGGAGAGGAAGTCACGCGTGCTGCGGAGTCAGTTCTCCAGCAAGCGCAGGCCCACGTAGTCGAGCATCACGCCATCTTCCAGGTTGACCACCTCCAACAGGACATTCCCGGCGGGGAGCTTGATCGGCACGGCTCCCTCCACCTGGTGCCAGCGGCGGTAGAGATCGTCCGCCAGCCGGATTTCCTGCTGACCGATGCGAAACGCCGTGCTATTGCCGCAACCATCGGCCCAGAAGACGCGCGCAAAGAGGATATAGCGTCCGGGCGCGGGGACTTGGAGCTCGAGCGTCGCTCGCCCTCGGCCGTTTCCTCGGTCCTCAGGGATGGCCAGGGCCGCCTCGCCCGAAGCGCCATCGGTCCGCACCACGGTAAAGGGCGCCATGGTCTCGGATGCGTCCTCCGCCTCGACCGTGAGCACATTCCGGGTGTTGCCCGCATAGATGTCTTGCAGGACGACAATCCTCGGGCCGATTGTGGTTGCGGTGACGTTGTACAGGCTGCTGGCAAGGCGGTTGGCGCGGCTCGGCCAGCGGCGCGAACTGGTCGCGTTCAGCGTCAGCGAGAGCCCGAGCAGAAGGAGGACCGTGCCCCAGCAGGTGCCGACCCGCAGCAACCGACGGCGCAGGCTGGGCAGTTGGGTGGAGTCGAAGGCCAGGCCCAGAAGTATCCCCAGCCAGATGCCAAGCCCTCGCGAAACCGTGACGGCAAACACGCTCGCCGCCGCGAGCGCCACGATCGCACAGGCCACGCAGACCCGTTCTCCCGCCTCCCCGGCAGTGTCCCGCGGCTGGCGGCGGAAGGCCGCGACCGCCGCCAGGAACAGCATCAGGCCAAAGCCGAGGAATCCCAGGACGCCCGACTCGACCAGGGTGACGAGGTACTGGCTGTTGCCGTCCTGGGGGATCTTCCTGTCGGCCGGGTGAGGCTCCTGCGCACCGTAGACGCGCAGGCGGTTGATGGCGGATTTGTACTGGCCGAAGCCAGCGCCGAAGGGCAGTCGGTAGGGACTGCTTCCCGCCAACTTGCTCTCGATCACCGAACGCTTGAGGTGGGTCGCGTCGTAGCCTGGGCTCAGCCGTCCCCACGCATCCGGGCGGGATGGCAGCAGCGATATGGCAATGGCCACTGGCACGGCGAGAAGCACCAGCAGATGGCGCCGCCCCAACAAGACGCCGCTCACGGCCACCACGCCACACCAGACCAGAAGGGGGCCCGCATGCCCGAAGGCCAGCCCCGCCAGCACGCCTGGGATCACGGCCAGCCAAGGGCAGGACCGACCCATCACCAGCACGACGAAGGGCGCCGCGACGGCGGTGAAGGCACCCCACTTGGCTGGGCTCAGCCCCACCAAGGCGAGCTGCCCAGTGGCGCCGAGCAGTAGAAGGAGCACCCCCAAGACAGCGAACACCCGAACACAGACCGACCGCACATGCCGTCGCGTGCCGAACTGCACCAGCCAGATGGATACGAGCGTGATCTCACCGAGCTGAATCAATTCCTTGAGTGTGGTGGGCAGATGGGCGCGCCCCGCGCCGAGGAGGCCGCACGAGGCAGTCATGACGGCGATGGCGACCGGCCAAGGGACGAGCGGGAAAGGGCGCGAAGGGGAGCACGCAAAGATGGCCAGGAGCCCCAGCAGCAGGGCTACCGTCGGGAGCGGAACCCCGGTCGAGAGCTGCTCCCCGGTGGTGCTGAAGGCCGCGCCGGGAGACCATGACAGCATGGCCACGGCCAGAACCACGGCAAGCACGATGTTGCGGACGATGTCCCAATGGCGGGTCAAGGAGCGCTCTCCTCGGTCCGGAAGACGGGTTTTCCCACCGTGAAATGGCTCGTGGACGGGTCGCCCAACGCGCCCGCTAGGAGGTAGTCCTTGTTGCTGCTGTTCCCCAAGGTCAGGGAGAGCAGGCGCACGCCCTTGGTGTCGCCCCGCAAGCGGGTGATTCCGCGGCGGAGGTCACAGCGCAGGCGGCCTTGGCTGAAGTCGGTCTCGGTGAGCAAGTAGCGTGTACGGACGACGGACTCGGTCAGGTCCGGCAGGCGGAAGCACTCGCCGCGCTCGAAGTCGGGGGTCAACAGGGCCTTCATTCCCGTGCTGGGAGCGGTCACGGGCACGAGGAAGGAGCCAACGCTGGTGTGGACGTGCAGGTTCAGGGCCACGCCAGCGTCCAGCTTCAGCGGCAGTTCGAGCACCGGGGTCTCATACAGGGTCAGCGACGGGCGCAAGTGGTAGCGCACCGCCGCGAAGCCTGCCTCCGACGTTCGGGCGAAGGTGACATTGTCGCCCTCCGTCTGGACGACGCGCGTGGCGTCGGTCGCCAGCGCTGTCCAGCCGTTGGCGGCGGCGACCACGGGCGGCACGTAGAGCACATCGGGCCGCCAGGAGACGGATTCGGCCAGGGAGGATGCCTTGGTGATGGCGAAGCCGTTGCGCACCGACCAGAAGGCCACGTGGCCCGCGGGAATCGGTTCGGGGTCGGTGAAATCGAAGGCGGGCCGGTCGTTGATCCAGACGCGCAGGCGGCCCTGCTTCTTCCACACCGAAATGCGCCGCCAGAAATAGTGGACGACGCCGAATCCTGCCTGGGTTGGGAAGAGGAATGCCGGGTCGCTCGTACGGGCCACGACCACGCCCTTGCGGAGCAGTCGGGTTTCCTGATTGTCGTCGGCCCCGAGCAGGATGGCGTAGCCGGACAGCGGGTTCCGCCCGTCGCTGCACAGGGACAGGTTGAGGTCGCGGCGGATGTACCAGCCCTCATTGGCGATGAGGATAGGGAACTTGTTCTGGCGGTCCGAGTCCGGATCGTACTGGAAGGAGGCGTCCCCCGCGTCCCACGGCATGACCGGGCGCTGGGAGACGAAGTACTCATGGAGTTGCTCGCCCGCGAAGTGGCGCTTGCTGACCATCATGGGGACGCCCGTGGAGCCGCAGGCCAGGAAGTTCCACTGGTCCTGGCACGCCCAGCGGGCATCCATGCGGAAGGCGCCATCGAGCCACGCCCAGTCGGTCGGCGCTTCCTCGAAGAACTCGTTGTACAGGTTGTCGCAGGAGATGCGGTGGTGCTCCGGGCGCGGGGCGACGAGGATGCCTTCCCGGGAACGGAGGCGCACGACGCCCAGGCGCACACTGCCAGCTGCCCGAAGGCCGGTGGCAGTCCAGACCCCGGCGCATTGGGCCTCGATCTGCCCTTGCTCGGTGCGCCGGAAGCGAAGCGGGAAGAGGGGCTTGTCCTGCTTCCACCCCGGGATGTTCAGGGTCCACCCCTTGGCATCCCGCACGGCGTCGAGACTGGCCAGGATCTGGCCGGACCCGGGGGCGGGGGTGTCGAGACTGGCCTGGGTGACGAGGTAGCGGTAGTGGCTGGGTGGCAATTCGCCCAGGCGTTCGTCGTAGGGGCGGGAGTCATATTGCCACGGACCGATCAGAGGCTGCCGCGTACGGATGCCCGCCCCGCCGCCGTCCTCTCTGGGGGCCAGGAAGGGCCTGAAGGTATCGTTGCCCGTTGCCCATTGGCCAAATTGGGTCGGGTCGGCCTTGTTCTTCTCCTGCTTGCCGGCAAAGGCCCGGCTCGTGACCAGCAGAGGCTGGGGTGCGGGGGGGGGGAGAGGCAAGGAATGGATCCGCACATCGTCCAGCTCGACCAGTCCCGCTCCCGTCGAGACTCGGCACGGCCCGGTAAGGCGTTCATCGAGGGTGGTCCGCAGCACCCGGGCGCCGTCGAGCCACCCCTCGACCCGGCAGCCGTCGCGCACCGCGATGCCGATGCGGACCCAGTTGGTAAGGGGGGGACGTCCTCGCTGGTGCCTGGCGAGGACCTCCCAGGCTGCATCCCCTTGGCGGGAGAGAAGACAGAAGCGCCGTTCGATCCCCACCCAGCCAAAGGCGATCTGCAGCCCGTCCTTGTTCCCCTGGCTGACCAGCATATCCGTGTCGGTGGGGACGGTGTTGCGGTCTACCACATGGCCGGTCTTGGGAATGCCGAAGTAGAAACGGGCCTCCGCCAGGTACTCTGTCCAGGTGGGTTCGCCGTAGACGAGCGCCCCGCCGCCGGAGCCGCGCACGGAGAATGGGTTCGCCGCGCGCTGGAAGTCATAGCTGTGCATTTCGCTCTCGTCCCGAGCCATGCCGCCGCCATGCTGGGCCAGGGCCATATTGCCCTCCACCTGTTTGCAGGGTGCTGACGCCAGAACATGGCGCATGAACCCGTCGGTGACTTCGGTCCTTGCATGCAGGGAGCTGGTCAGGGGTGGGGCGTTCTCTTCAGTGGTTTCCCAGTATACATTCCACGTCGCCGTGGGCTGGGTGATGCGGTGCCCGTCCACGTAGAGCGTGACCCGGTCCTCCGCCAGGACCAGCTCGCCCCATCTCCGCAGGTGCCCGACCGACTCGCCTCGTCGCCACATCTCGCCCGTGTAGTCGATATAGAGGAAGTCATCGCGATCAGTCCGTGACCGCAGGTAGAGACGGTGAGTCTTCAGTGCCTGCCGCTCAAAGCGCAGCGTTCTGGCCGCTGCCGACGCCGGAACCTGGAAGGGGATCTGTACCAGGCAGCGGCCCTGCCGCTGCCAACGTTCCTCTCGCCCATCCCGCGCCGAGGATCGATCCGACCACTCGCAGCCGACCAGTAGTAGGGCCAGGGAAACGGGGATGAGCACCCGCCACCGGTACGCACCCGCGCGCCGGCCAGGCCGAAGTCGATATCGCTCGCTCTGTTTCACGCCGTTCCGCCTAGTCCGTTACCATTCGCGCCCGCTGCGGACTTCCGCAACGGACGCTACTACCCTAGTGATTCGACGCCGGGAACCAAGTCGAGTGGGCCAAGACCGCTACTTCTCGTCCTTCTTGGGCTCGTCCTTCTTGGCCTCGTCCTCCTTGGCCTCGTCCTTCTTGGGCTTCGGCTTGTCCTTGAGAAGCTCGTCCCGAGTCTTGACCACGCCGTCCACCGACCAGCTGTCCATCTGATAGACCCAGTCCTTCGTGCGTGCGTTGAGGTCCGCTGCATCCTTCTGGCTTTTGGCCAGGTTCTCGGCGAACTCCTTGTCATTGCGCTCCTTGTCCTCGGGCTTCTCGTCCTTGACAGGGGGGCGCTCGGCCGGCCCGTCATAGCTGGCGGCGACCGTGACCCAGTACTTGCCTTCGTCGTTCTTTTTGCCGATCACGATGGTGTGGACCATGCCCTTGAACTCGCGCACCACGTACGTCTTGGCCTTGTCCAAGCCGCTGTCCTCGGGCTTCGTGCCCGAACGGCTGGCCACGTCACTGAAGCGGGCCGAGGAGAAGGCGCTCTTGACGCGGCTGAGCGTGCTGGTGTCCACTTCCTTCTCGGCGGCAATGTCACCAGCCAGTTGGAGCTCGTCGCTTTCCTTCTCCCGCGAGACCTTCCACAGTTCCTTGCCGTCTGCCGAGAGGGTTGCCTCCTTCACATCGCCGACCTTGAAAAACTCCTCGGCCAGCCAACTGCTCGCCTTCTGCCCAAGCTGGTAGAAGCTCTTGGAGATCAGCATCACGCTCTTGCCGTCCTTGGCACGCAGATACCGCCCGCCTCCCTTGTGGTCCTTGCCGAAGATCAGCGAGACCACCTCGGAGCCATCGTCGGCGGTGACCGTAACCAGGGTGCCGGCATCGTCCTTGCCCAGGCTATTCAGCTTGAGTCTGCCGTACTGGCTCTCCCCTGCCGCTACGGGCTGGGCTACGGTCAAATCCCGGAGATCCTCGAGGAAGGTGATCAGGGTGGCGTACTTCGCAGGATAGCCATCTCGCTCAACCACGCCCCAGATGTCGTTCTTGAATTCGACCGTCACCGTCGCCTCGGGCCCTTGCACGGCCAACTTGGTCACCTTGTTGATATCCAAGTCGGGGATGATCTTTGCCCCGGTCCCCTCGCCCTGCCAGGCACTGTTGCGGGAGGTAGTCATCCAGATGCCAACCGCAAGGAGCACTAGGGTAATGATCGCCAGAGTCAGTAATTGCTTGTTCTTCATTTGCGCATGGTCCTCCTGCGCTTGATCAGGCCCAAGGCGATGCCCACCAGGGCCACCACCAGAGGCATCAGGCCGATGTTTATGAACATCAGGCGCTTCTGTAGGTCTTCGACGCCACGCCGGTACTCTTTGCGGAGCTCCTTCTTGCGCTTCTCGGTCCCTTCCTGCTTCTTCTCAAGGTTCTTGATCTCTTCCTCCATCTCCGGGGACAGATGGTACCTTCTGCCTCGCACTGGAGGATTCTTCTCCATGAGTTTCTGCAGCCTCTCGCGGGCTGCCGTCGCTTCCCCGTCCAGGCGCTTCTGCTCGGCCTGGTAGTCCTCCTGGGCGTCGGCGAGCATGTCATTGAAGCGCTGCAAGGGGCGACGCTTGATGCCGCGGCTGCGCAACGAGATCAGGTTCTCGTCGCCGGCCAACCACTCCAGGAAGTTGAGGAGCAGAGCGAGGTTGTTGTTGGTGTATTCGGGACGTCCCTGGAAGTTCCGTTGCTGCTGGAAGGCGAAGGGGTCGGCAAGCATGTCCGAATCGGCCAGCAGGACGACTTGAGCGGCCCCCGTGGATTTCTTCAGACCGCTCTCCTTCTTCTCTTCCTTGTCGTCTTCCTCGCCACTTTTGTCGCCCGGCTTCCCGTCGGGGAAGGCCGTGGTGAACGTGCCCTCGAGGCGGACGCCCAGAGCATGTGTGGTGTTGTCGATCTTGAGCCCGTCCCGGATGCGGCCCCCGGTCGTCGGGTCGAGGAATTTCGCCTGGTAAGGCTCCACGAAGCCAGCCTTGTCGGAGGAGGAGAGCAGAACGACTCGGGTCAAGCCCGTTTCACCTGTGAAGCGGAAGCTGCCGCCACTCACCCAACGGATATGCGTCAGCGTGCTGATCGCGATTTCGTCCTCGTTCACCGCCTCTTGACCGAGGTCGATCACAGTGGGTAGAACCTGTTCTGGCCGGCCGGGCACGGGGGTGGGAATCCGCAACATGAACTTGGTGTCGGCGATGACGCTGGGCTCGTCTGCCATTCCTTCAAGCTCGACGCCCCAGGCGGCAAGCAGGGGACCGAGGGAGGACGGTTGGTCGGGGGGAGGGGGTGCCCCCATCATCTGGGGGTTCGGCTTCTGTTGCCCAAGCAGGCTCAAGGGATCCATGAAGGCGATGATGCGACCACCCCGGAGCAGGTACTGGTCGATGGCGTACAGCAACGCGTCACTCAGGTCCTTCGGGTGGACGATCAGCAGGACATCGATCTCGCCAGCGATGAGATCGCTGTCCTTGGGGATCTCCTCGACCTCATAGTCCTGCTGAAGATACTGGACGAAGGCCCAGGGAGGCGTTTGCCCCATGCCGCGCATGGCCATCATGGGGTTCTGGTTCTTCGCGCCCATCACGGGCAGCGAACTGATCACGCCGATGCGAGGCTTGTCGGGATTGAGCACGCGATGGATGGCGCGCGTGATCTCGTACTCCAGCGCGTTTTCGCGTTGGGGGGAGAGTCTGGCAATGGTCTCGGTTTCCTCGAGACAGGTCACCGCGAGTCCGAAGTAGTACATATCGAAGCCGATCGGCTGGGACGGCACTCGATCCAGGCGGGCGGAATCCTCGGCATCGGAATCCGGCTCGGGATTGAGCTTGGCGACACTGACCTTCCCTTTGCCATAGCGCTTGTACTCCTTGAGCAGGTCTTCGACCCGCCGCGCGTAGTTCTTGACTGCCGGAGGCAGCTCGGCCACATCGCGGGAGAAGTAGAAGCGGATGGCTACCGTCTCGTCCCCCTTCGCCAGGTCGGCCAGCGTCTGCCGGGTGCCCTTGGCGAGGGTGTGCATATTCTCCTCGGTGCAGTCCCAGCGCACATTGAGCGCGCCGAGAATCAGGTTCACGGCGATGATCAGCGCGCCGATCACGATGAGCCCGCCGATCGAGAAGAGGTACGTCCGCAAGGCTTTGGATTTTGTATTCATATGTTTGGCCATCCTCCTAGGCTCCACGCCGGCTTCTGAGAATGATGCCGGTTCCCAACAGGGCGAAGACCGCGATGCTGGCAAAATAGAGCACGTCGCGTAGATCGATCAGGCCGCGTTGCAGGCTGTCGAAGTGGGTCATCACACTGACGGCGGCGGCGGCCTCGACCAGCCAGTTCCAGGGCGCCCAGGCAAGGATCAGGTTGGTGACCGGCGGCCATCCAGACAGGATCAGCAGCAGGCAGATGACCACCGAGGTGATGAAGCTGACCACTTGGTTGCGGGTCATCGCCGAGGTCATGCTGGCGATGGCCAGGAAGGTACCGGCGGTGAGGAAGCTACCCAAGTAGCCGGAGAACATGGCTCCCCAATCCGGATCGCCCAAGTAGTTGACCGTGCACACAATCGGGAAGGTGAGCACCAGAGCGATGCCGAGGAACAGCCACCCCGCGAGGAATTTCCCCACAATGGCCTGGCCGGAAGAGATCGGCATGGTGAAGAGCAGTTCGAACGTGCCCGACCGGCGCTCCTCGGCCCAGAGCCTCATGCCCACGGCCGGGACGAGGAACATGTACAGCCACGGATGCCACATCAGGAAGGATCCCAGGCTGGCCTCGCCTCGGGCGAAGAACTGGCCAAGCATGAAGGTGAAGAACCCGCTGAGCAACAGGAAGATGATGATGAAAACGTAGGCTACCGGCGATGCGAAGTAGCCGGCAAGCTCTCGTTTGGCGATGGTCCACGTATTTCTAAGAGCTTTCATTCGGCGGCCTCCGGAACCGTGTCTGGGATGGTGATCTCCCGGAAGACATCATCCATGCGGCCACTATCGACCGACAGTTCGGCGAGTTTCCAGCCCGCTCCAAGCACGGCTTGGGCCAGGGCAGAGGAGTCCGGTTTGCCGCTGACCCGGCAGCAGACGCCTTCGCCATCCGGCACCACCTCGACTCCTTTGGCTCCGTGTGTCTCCTTGAGCTTGGCCACCAATTCGCCCGGCTCTGCGCCGAGCACGCGGACGAGGAGCGAGCCGGCAGTCTTGCCCTTGGCGCGCAGTTCGCGCGGCGTACCGTTGAAGACCAGCTTGCCGCGGTCCACGATGATCAGGCGGGTGCAGATCGCCTCGACCTCTTCGAGGATGTGGGTGGAGACGATGATGGCCTTCTCCTTGCCCATTTCCTTGATCAGATCACGAACTTCGTGCTTCTGATTGGGGTCCAGACCATCGGTCGGCTCGTCCAGGACGAGGACGGGCGGATCGTGGAGAATAGCCTGGGCGAAGCAGGTGCGGTGCAGGTAGCCCTTGGAGAGCGTCTCGACAATTTGGTGCCGGACGCGCTCCAGGAAGCAGGTGCGGATGGCGCGTTCCACCGCCTCCGCCTTGGCCGCGCCGCGGAAGCCGCGCACGGCAGCGGCGAAGCGGAGGAAGCCCTCCACCGTCATCTCGGGGTAGGCGGGTGCGTTCTCCGGCAGATAGCCGATGAGCGCCTTCGCCTGCAAGGGCTCCTGGTCTATGTCGAAGCCGCCGACTTTGACCGTGCCGCCGGAAGCGGGCAGGAAGCCGGTGATCACTCGCATCGTCGTCGATTTCCCGGCACCGTTGGGGCCGAGGAAGCCTAGCACTTCTCCCCGTTCAACTTGGAACGAGACATCGTCGACGGCAAGAGTGCGGCCAAACCATTTGGTAACGTTCTCAGCCGTTATCATGCCTTCTATTGCTCCTAATGTTGCTCAACTTCCGCCACGCATCATGCGGGGCAGCGGTGGGACATGGATGCTGTGTGCCGTCCGGGATGGCGCGGGAGTGGCGGGTCCAGGCTCGATCACCAAACCAGCCCAGCAACTCCATCCTTTCGGAAAAAGACAGACGGATCTGTGCTTGACCCCCGCTCGACGCCATGGTTCCCGCTTTGAACGGCAAAAACATCGCGCTGCAGCAAGCGAGTCTGGGGCGGACGCTACCGAGGGACCCAAGCCACACGCGAACGCGTACTTTGCTCCACTCCCCAGAGCAAAGCAAACGCCGAGCTACGTTTTCATCACATTCTTTGCTGGGCCTGGAACGGAGTTGCCTGCCGTAGCGACCGAAGAGGCCTGGGAGGACAGGCAGAGGTGGCAATGCACGGTTCGCTCGCCCTGGCGATGCAGAGCGGGGAATTGCTTGCGACAGACCTCCATGGCCTCCGGACAGCGGGTGTGGAAGGGACAGCCTGCGGGGGGATTGGCGGGTGACGGCAGTTCGCCGGAGAGCACGATTCGTTTGGGTCGCTCACGCCCCGGGGTCGGGATCGCGGACACTAGGGCCTGCGTGTAGGGGTGCAGCGGCTGGTCGATCACTGCCTCGGCTGGTCCGGTCTCCACGATCCGGCCCAGGTACATGACCGCCACGCGATGGGAGATGTGCCGAACCACGCTGAGGTCGTGGGAGATGAAGAGGTAGGACAGCCCCCGGGCCTCGCGCAGATCCATCAGCAAATTGATCACCTGTGCCTGGACCGACACGTCCAGGGCGCTGACCGCTTCGTCGCAGACGAGGAACTCGGGACTCAGGGAGAGCGCTCGCGCGATGCTGATGCGCTGGCGCTGCCCGCCCGAGAACTCATGCGGGTAGCGGTGCAGTGTGCCGGCGTCCATCCCCACTTCCCCCAGCAGCTGTACGGCAGCTTCCTCGCGCGACCCGCGCAACAGTTTGTGGAAGGCCATCGCCTCAGTGAGGATGTCCAGCACCGTCATGCGGGGGTTGAGCGAAGCGTAGGGATCCTGGAAGACCATCTGCAGGCGGCGGCGCAAGGGCCGCATCTGGCGCTCGTCCAGGGCAAACAGCTCGTTGCCGTCAAACCAGGCTTTGCCTGCCGTCGGCTCCTCGAGCCGCAGCAGCGTTCGCCCCAGCGTGGTCTTCCCGCACCCTGATTCGCCCACGAGCCCCAGCGTCTCTCCCCGCCGGATCTCCAGAGAGACATCGTCCACGGCCTTCACGTGCCCAACCGTGCGAGCCAGCACCCCGCGCTTGATCGGGAACCAGGTTCGCATTCCCTCGATCCGCAGCAGAATCTCGTTGGCCGTAGCCTCGCCCATGGGTGGTTTCTCCGTATGGTCGGGATGAACCGGAAGTGTAGGCTAGGGAGGCGGGGAAAGCAAGCGGAGGCCCCCTTCTGCATGGCCTTGGGGTTGGCGATCCGGCCTGACGCGCAAGCGCACCGGTTCGCTTGTGCGTGGCGCGGTCCATCGTTCGTCTCCGGGTTGTCCTGGCAGGTCCACGAAAACGGCGCCCAGCGGGGTTGTGCCCAGTTCCAGTCCGGCCCGGCCAGCGGGGGCCGGGGCGAGGAACAGGCGGAAGCGCTGTGCATTCCCCTTGCCGACGAACTGCAGGCGCCGCCGACCGAGGCGAACGGCTCGCGCGCCGCCTGCCAGAATCCGCACCCGCCTCCCTTGAGCTTGCTGTTGCTGGACCAACCTGTCAAGGACTCTGGACCGTCGGTAGTTTGCCGGTACCACCAGGGTCCGTACCGGCCACCGTGCCAGGATGGGCGCGCTGCCGGCACAGGCATCTCGGTGTCCTGCGCTGAACACCATCGCCTCCAGTTCCCGCGTGCCGGAGCGCTCCAGGATGGTCCGCACGCGACGCGAGCTGGCGCTGCCTCCGGTATTGAGGAGGATTGGCGGCACTCCCCTTGGCCTGACCAGCAGCGCCGCAGGCACGGTGCCCCCATCGCCCGCCAATACCTGGTCCTCGGGCCAGGTCAACTGTTGACGAAGCGTTGGCGCGAGCAGAGCGAGGGCGCTGGCCCCGAGGAGCGCGATGCGCCAGCCTTGTCGTCGTTGGCGGCCAAGGGCGGCGAGCAGCAGGCCGTAATAGATGATCGCTAGCCATGCGGGCAGTGGGCAGATGCGGAAGCTTGCGCCAGGCAGATCGGCACCCTCGGTCAAGGCGCGCAGGCACTGGCTCAGGGCGCCCAAGGTCCAGGCTGACGTGCGCTCAAGGAGGCGCCAACCGAGAATGGAGACCGCGATCTTGGCCGTTGCCACGCTGAGCAGAGCCGTGCAGAGCAGGACCACGCCAAGGTTGAGAACGATACTGGCAGGGACGAGCAGGCCGTTGCTGAAGGCAACCATGCCCGCACTGCCCGTCCAGGCCAGGCAGGACACCGCCAGGGAACGGGTGGGGAGCCGCCGCCAGCGTTCGGTGGACCGCCGTCCGACCGACGTGGGCAACCACCAACAGCGCTCGCCCAGAGTGCGGGCGAGATCCGATACCAAGGGCCAGCCCACGATCAGAACAGTCACCACTACGAAGGAGAAGAGGAAGCCTGTTTCCAGCAGCGCCAAGGGGCGCCAGAGCAGGGCGAGCAGGGCGGCCACCGCCACCGTGTTCAGCGGCACTCGCGGCCGCTGCAGCATCTGCGAACCCCACCAGCAGGAGAGCATCAGCCAAGCCCGCACTGCCGAGGCGTGGGCACCGCACATGAAAACATAGGCGCCCACTACTGGAATCAGCAAAAGGCTGCGGAGACGAAACGGCACGCCGAAGAGGACAAGCGCCCAACCACACAACATGGCCACAATGCCCACGTGCAGACCGGAGATCGCGAAGACGTGGATCGCGCTGCTCTTCAGGAACCGCTCCCGGGTCTCGGTCGGCAGGCGTTGCCGGTAGCCTAGCGCCATCGCCTGCAGTACCGCCTGGTCTTCCGGATCGGGAATGCCGCGAGCGAGAGCCTTTGCCAGGTAGGCCCGCGAGCCATAGGCGGCGGCCAGCGGCCAGCGCCACCGGTCGTGGCCGGTCGTCACGACCGTCTCTGCCCTGACCCTGTCCACGATCCCGCGCTTCCAGAGGTAGCGCGCATAGTTGAACAGGGCATCGTCGGGGTGCTCGGAGATGGGGCCGATGGCACCGGCTATCTCCAGCAATTCGCCGTAGGACGGGGTGGCCGTGTCCCTGGGAAGCTCCACCAGAACGGTACCGCGACACGGCAGCCAGGAATCCTCCGCCCAGGTGCGCATGCTGCGCACGCGCAACTCGATCCGGGAGTGCGCCTCGCCAGGGCTCGCGGGGGTCACGGCCACCCCGCGCA
Organism: Victivallales bacterium; assembly: GCA_018648945.1. The sequence goes on along the minus strand of JABGQJ010000006.1, from coordinate 17,309 downwards.
GCCAGACCCGGCACACCCGACGGGGCAGTCGCTCCGGGTAGGTGCGCCAGGGCGCCGCCATGTGCAACCGGACCGAAGCCGCGCCCCCCAGCGCCAGCAAGGCCAGCCAGCGAAGACGATGGGGGCGCGCGAACAGGGCCGCGGCAAGGGCGAGGGCCAAGCCCAGTGACCGAGCGCCCCGCAGGCCGGCCTGATCTCCGAGGCCGATTAGCAGGCCTGCAAGTAGCCAGCCGAGTGCAAGCGCCGCCGGATGGGCCGAGAAATCGACCTTCGGCAGCCATTTTGGCGGCTTGCGAGTTCCTCCTGCCACTTCCTCCCTCCTCGCTGCTCGCTGCTCTCGGCGGAGGCGAGCTAGCTGCTAGTTGTCCTCCTCGGCGGGGTATATTGGCTTGCAGCCACTGAGAATCAGGCGGTCGCCGTCGAAGCCCTTGGCTTTCCCCCGGATGGTCAGGCGCCTCCCGGACTCGGCCAGCGATGCCATTTTCTTCCGTTCCTCCGTGTACTCCTTCTTGGACAACTCACAGCGGATGCGCCGGCCAAAGAGGACGACGCCGCTCAATCCGTCTCGCCGGATGCTGGACGGTCGCCCTGTCACCTCGAACATCCTGCCGTGATTCTGCCTAAGGAAACCGAACTTGGTGTCCTTGGCCAGGGCCTCGGTCAGTTCCAGTTCCGTCACCTCGATCACCCTCTTCCTGGCGGGTGCGGGGTCATCATCCCGGGCGGGCTCGCCCGCCGCGTCACCCAGCGGGTCCTTGCCGTCGGCTTCGTCTCCCCAGCGCGCATCGACTCCTGTGCCAGGCTTGCCGGCAGGCTTTGCTGCGGCCGCCCCGCCAGGTTGCACCACTTTCAGGAAGGTCTCTTGGGCCTCTGCCTCGCTGAGCGCGCGTTCTTCCCGGATGCGTGGCTTCAGGTAGCTTGCCCTGTCCTTGGGGCGTGGGGAAAGGGCCAGTTCGATATCTCCCTGTTCGTTCCGCTCGATCAGCATGCCGTTCCTGACGTCGTCGTTCAGTAGCACCACGCGCGTGTCGGGAACCCAGAGCCGGATCGCCAATTCCGCGTTGCCCCCTGCCGTGACCTGGAGCTTTCTGCCGGTCATGGCACCGCAGGGATGCTCGACCTGCACCGAGCGTTCACCGACCAGCAGGTTCGGCACCCGCAACGTGCCTTTGGCGCCGGGACCGGCCGCTTCGCCGCGCGTGGTTCCCATCAGCAACCCGTCCACCAACACCTGGCAGCCGGGAGGCTGGGTCTCGATGGTCAGGTCACCCAGTTCGGGCTTCATCTCAATCTGCAGTTGCTCGCCGCGCACCGCGCTGATCGTCACCTTCTCTCGGCGCCGGGGGCAATCAGCCATGGCGAGAGTCAGAGTGATCTCCCCAGTGGGCAGATCCCTCAGCAGGACCGGAGTGACGCCGAGCCATTGACTGCCCCGCGCCACCGAGACCCCCGCCGGGTCGGACGTGACATACAGCGTGTTCGGTCGTTGACGGAGGACATAGGGGGCCGGAGCAGGCACATCGGGCACATAGATGAGGCGCGGCAGATCCTGGTAGCCAGGCAGTTTGAGCATCACTCTGTGGCGTCCTTCGGCGAGGCCGGTGATGACGGCGGGGGTCGTGCCCTTCTCCACTTCGTCAATGAATACCGTGGCTCCCGCTGGCTTGCTCTGCACCAGTAGCATATCCGTGGCTCCGGGCGCCGGTGTATCAGCGGCCGTGGGGGGCGTCGTGGTGTCTGCCTTTCCTCCCGCCCCGACGGGAGGGTCAGGGAGGGGCGTGGCTACTCCCTTGGCTGCGTCCAGTTTCTCCTGGTCGTCAAGCAACTTCTCCAGTTCCTGGTCGCTCAGGGCATCGGGCGCCAAGTTCCCCGCAGGCGCTTCGGCGGCCTTTGCCGAGGGCTCCCCATCCTTCTTTGCTTGCTCTCCCGTCCCTTCCGGCTTGGGCCCAGTATGCAGCAGGAAGGCAAGGGCAGCGATGAGCATGCACATGCCTGCCAGCAGGGAAATGCGCCCCCACGGCAGTGCCTCGCGGGCCTGGTCGGGCATGCTCTCGGGGATCGTTTGCTCGTTGCGCTGGGGGACGACGGCAGGCGGCACGTCACGCTGGGGGACGACGGCAGGCGGCAGCGCGCTACCTGGAAGATCGACTCGCATTTCGTGCCCACAGATATCGATGACGTCGCCGTCCCGCAGCGATTCGCGATCCTGGATGCGGCGCCCATTCACGCGCACGCCGTTCACGCTGCCCAGATCCTCGACAACCCAACCCTCGGGTTTCTTCTCGATGCGGCAATGGTGCCGGGATGTGCCTTCCTCGGGGACCTCGTGGTCATTATCCTTGCCGCGGCCCACGGTGAATCCAGCCGGGTTTGGCTCCAGCACGCCACCGACATCCGCCCCTGTGAGAACATGTAACTTCATCGGGTCCGGCTCCCGCTTCTGGATCGGGGGTGTCAAGAGGGTATGTTGCCAGGCTCGTCGGCAACCCAATGGCACAATGACACGCAACCCCCCTCACTTCAAGCAGATTCCCGCTCCCGCGGTGGATCTGCATTGTCACAGCACCTGCTCTGACGGCACTGTCAGCCCTGCCGGGCTCGTCGAATTGGCGATTCGCCTCGGGCTGCAGGCCATCGCGCTGACCGACCACGACAGCGTCGCTGGTTTGCCCGCATTCCTCGCGGAGCCGGCCCCGGGATTGCTGCGTCTGAGTGGCGTCGAACTCTCCTGCGCCGACGAGAGACGCCACGTGCACATGGTAGGGCTTGGCGTGCGAATCGACCATCCCCCATTGCTGGCCATGCTGGCGCAGGTCCAGGAATGGCGGCGGGAGCGGAACCGGGAAATGGTCGGCCGGCTGGTCGGCCTGGGACTGCCGATGGGGGGGGGCGAACTGGCCCGCCTGGTGGAGGAGGCAGATGTGCTGGGGCGGCCCCATCTAGCGGCGGCCCTGGTGGCCGCAGGCGCGTGTCGGACCGTTCGCGAGGCGTTCACCCGTTTCCTGGGGCGGGGGAAACCGGGCTTTGTACCCCGCCGGGTCCCGGAGTTGGGGGAGGCCATTCGGGTGATCCATGGCGCTGGCGGCGTTGCCATTTGGGCCCACCCGCTCACTGCGGGGAACCTGACGGTGGTCAAGTTCCAGCGCCTGGCTGCGGGCTATGCCGAACGTGGGTTGGACGGTATCGAGGCCTACTACTCGGAGTTCAGCGCCCATCAAACGGGCACTGTGGAGAAGGTGGCCGCAGCGACCGGAATCCTGCTGAGCGGCGGCAGCGATTTCCACGGCGAGCACATCCCTGACATCGCCCTGGGGACCGGGTACGGTGGCCTGCACGTCCCGCCTGCGGTTCTCCCGCCCCTGCTGGAGCGGATACGGGAACGCGGGGGAGTTCTCCCCGAAGCCGGGCCGGGTCAGCCTTCGTTGTAGAGCATGGCACCGCAGTTCTGGCAGGTCACCGGCATCCCCTTGAGCGCGTTCATCCGCAACTGGGCCGTGACGTTCATTCGGCAGCGTCCGCAGACCTCGTCCCGGATCGGCACCAAGACAGCCTGCCCGGCGCGAGCCCGGCCACTGCGGCACAGACGCTCGTAGCGTCCGGCGGCCTGCTTGTCGACGGCGGCGAGGGCCGGGGCGCGTGCCGCCGCCATTTCTGCCATGGCCGCTTCGCTGCTGACGCGTCGCGATTCAAGATCCTGTTGGACTTCGGTGACTCGTCTCTGGGTGACGTCCATCGTGCTGCGGCATTCCGCCTCTTCCTTGCGGGCCTCTTCCATCCCCTCCATCAGTTCCAGTTCCCGGTCCTCGAGCTGAGCCACACTGTGGTTGCACTGCTCGATCTGGTGCATTGCCGCCTTGTATTCCTCATTGCTCTTGATCATGGCCGACTTCGCTTGGAAGTCGGTCTTCTTGGCGTTCAGAGCTTCCACGTCCATTTCCAGGACTTTCAGCTCCTTCGTCAACTCAATCAGCCGAGCGTGGGCTTCGGTCAAGCGAGACTCGTCGCCATGCCGCAGTTCTTCGGCCGCCGCAATATCCCGGGGCACGGAGTTCAGCTGAGCCTTGAGCTTGGCCATCCGAACATCGATGCGTTGTACCTCGAGCAGATTCTCCACCCAGTTGTGCATCCAGCCTTAGTCCTTGTTGAGCGAATCGGGAAATGGGACAATTCGGGCGCCCGGCAGCGCACGCTACGAGGCCCACAACACTAATGCAGCATCGCTCGGTTTTCCAGTGCGGATTCGGCATGCATGGAAAGCCTGGGGGAATGGCGTGGCAGGCGGGGCCATGGCTGTCTATAGTAGGGCGAGCAGTGGCTCCGCCGTGAGAGGCCCCCTTCTGGTACGCGACTCTCTCTCTCCCGTGTCACCATGGTAGCGCCATCGCCGGTCGCCAACGGGCACCGACCCCAAGCCGCACTACGAGGACTGCAAGGCTTGAGTTCCTCCTCACCGATTCCGAGCATTTCCATTCTCTCTGGCAGAGGAGTCGCTGTCATTGCCGGTGTCGTGGCTCTGGTATTGCTGGGCCTGAGTCACGCCGTTCTCCTCGGGCTCGGCATGAACGAGCGGCGAGTGGCCGAAGAACACATCAACAACCGTGTGGAACGCTATGCCGCCCTTGTCGGCGACCGGCTGCAGGCCATCCGGACTCGGGTCCTTAGCCAGGCGGAGTCAGAGGAGTTGCATGCCGTTCTGGCCCAGTCGTCTCCGGCGGCTTTGAGTCGGGCGGATGCGGCCCTCCACCGCTTGGTCCAACCTGATGCCATGGGGTCGCCAACCCCCTTTGCCAAGGCTATCCTGCGCAATGCGCTTGGTGAGGACGTGGCCGTCGCCACCGCCCCGCAAGATGCATTGCTCTCCGGCCAGACGCCCGTGCCTGACGGTCCGGTGCCGTCCGTGCCTCTGCCTGTTCCCGGGCGCCGTTGGGGGCTTGGTTCCACCCGCCTGTCCGACGGGGTTCTTCGGTTGGTCCTTGCCGCCGAGGTGCCGACCGAGGGTCGCGCGGCCGGGCAGTTGCTGCTGGTCTTCACCCGTGATCTAGTGCACTTCCTTCCTGCCTTGCCATTGTGCGGGGGCGAATTGGCGACAAGCGCCCTGGGCTTGAGGAGAGTCGGCATGTTCGCCCAGGTCGGAGACGGGCTTGAGCCGAGCCAGTTCGCCGAGCTGCTTCAGGCCGAAAGGGATTGCACAACCGCGTTCGAGGCGGAACTGCTCAGCGGGCAGACCGTGCAGTTGGTCGGACGTTGGACAGTGGTGAGCGGAACCCCGCTTGTGTTTGCCCATGCCCTGGCGGAGCGCCGCCTCACAGGCCGCTTCTCTCTCGGTTTGACGCGTGGTAGCCTGTTCGTCAGCAGCGCGTTCGTTTTCGTGCTGCTGATCGCCTTTCTCCTGCTCTCGCGTCGGTACAAGCGCATTCTCGCCGAACATGCCGACTTGGTGGCGGTGGATCTTGATCTCCAGCACCGGCTGCACGAATCCGAACGGGGCGAAGTCGAATCCCACCGCCTGACCAGCGCCGTCGATGGCGCCGGCGAGGCCGTGATAACCGTTGATCGCGACGGGCGGCTGACCTACGTGAATCGTGCGTTCGAACGGCTCTTTGGGCTCGCCAGAGCGGAATCCCTTGGGCGGCGCCTGGCCGAGTTCATGCCCCCGGACGAGGTCCCGCGGCTTGAGCCGGCCATGCTCGCCGGGGCCTGCGAAGCCCTGTCCCTGCGCGTGCGCTGCCGACACCGGGACGGGGATCGGCTGCTGCTGGGTCTCACGGTCTCTCCCGTCTGTGATGAGGCGGGCGAGGTGGTCCACTATCTCATTCTGGCGCGCGATGTGCGGGATGAGGTGGCGCTGGAGGAGCGCTCTCTCCAAGCCCGCAAACTGGCGGCAGTGGGGCGACTGGCTGGCGGCATGGCGCATGAGTTCAACAATGTTCTGCAAGTGATTCTGGGCTATGCGGGGGAGATGGCAGAGTCTGTCAGCGACCCGGATCTGCGGGAGAGCCTGAGCCAGATCCTGACCGCGGGCCAACGCGGTTCCGAGCTGACGGGACGGCTGGTTGCCTTCAGCCAGCAGCAGGTCTCGCAACGGGAGCCTGGTTCGCTGAATGACGCGGTCCGGGCCCAGGTGGAGACGATCCAGAGACGTCTTGGCACGAATGCCGATCTCCAACTTCTCCTTGGGAACGGGTTGTGGACAGTGGCTCTGGACAGCGCCCGGATTGGTCAGGCGCTTGTCCACCTCGCCGAGCGCGCGCGGGAGGGCATGCCGAACGGGGGGATGCTCACGATCTCCACCGGCAATGTGACCTTTGAGGAGCCGCTGCAGACGCTTACTGGCCTCCTGCCCTCCGGGGACTACGGCGTCCTGCGCATGCAGGATACCGGCCTGGGGATCTCGCCAGAGGACCTCGAGCATATCTTCGAACCCGTGTTCAGCAGTCGCCCGCAGGGGACCTCCCAGGGACTGGGGCTGAGCATTGTGCATGGCACGATCGCCCAGCACGAGGGAGGCATTGTCGTGGAATCCGCGCCGGGGTGCGGGACGTCCTTCGACATCTACCTGCCGCGTGGTGCCGCCGAACCGGGAGAGGCCGTGCCCGATGAAGCGGAATTGCTTCCTCAGCAGTCGGGTCTGGGGCAGACTATTTTGCTTGCCGAGGACGAGGAACCGGTGCGACATGTGGCGGCCCGGTTGCTCGCCAAGGCGGGGTACAAGGTGATCGAGGCGGCAGACGGCAGGGAAGCAATCGCGGTGTTCGAGGCGCAGAGGGACCGGATCGATTTGGCGCTGCTCGACATTGTCATGCCCGAGATGAGTGGGGCAGCGGTGGCGGACTTCATCCGCCGGAACTCGCCGGAGACCCCAATCCTCTTCTGCAGCGGCTATGCCAAACGGCAGTTGCCCGAGGATATCGCCCTCCCTGAAGACATCCCCCTGATCGGCAAACCGTACGAGCCCCAGCATCTCCTGGATGCCATTGCTGGGCTTCTGGCCCCGTCGCCTCCTCGCCCCGTCGCCGTTGACGGAGTGGTCGCCGGGCAAGGGTAGCAGTAGGGCAGGCAACGAGAACTGGCCTGCTTGGGCGGCGACACGCCAGTTGCTGCGGGGGGGGGCAGCGGGGGTGAGGGGGCGTTCGGGAAGCATGGCACCCTCGTGACGTTCCGCTCTGGCACTTGCGGAGTCCTCGCCTATGGTAGGCGCAGACCTTGTCTCCCGATTGCTACGGAGTATCCCAGCGAGTGAGTCTGATCCGCATCCTAGCGACCGAAGTGGCCAACCGCATTGCCGCCGGCGAGGTGATCGAGCGCCCCGCTTCCGTGGTCAAGGAACTGGTGGAGAACGCGATCGATGCCGGTTCGGGGCGTATCCTGGTCCAGACCGAGGAGGGCGGCAAGCGCCTTGTCCAGGTGGATGACGATGGCTGTGGGATGGACCGGGATGACGCTCTTCTCTGCCTGGAAGCCCATGCCACTAGCAAGATTCGGGAGACGGCGGACGTGGGCCAGATCGCCACGCTGGGCTTCCGCGGCGAGGCCTTGCCGAGCATTTCATCGGTCAGCCGCTTCCGCTTGCAGACCCGCCGGGCCGAGGACCAGGCGGGCACCGAGGTGTTGGTGGAGAACGGCAGCTTGCGCGATGTCCGGGAATGCGGTTGCGCGCCGGGGACGAGCATCCAGGTGCGGCATCTCTTCTCCAGCCTTCCCGCCCGCCGCAAGTTCCTGCGCGGGGCCGCCACCGAGGATGGGCACATCCAGGAAACTGTACTGCTCCAGGCCCTGGCCCATCCCGAGATTGCGTTCGAGCTGCGCGCCAATGGGCGGGAGGTGCTCCATGCCAGTCGGAGCAGTGATCCGGGGGACCGCATCGGCATGCTGATGGGGCGGGAGACACTGGCGCAGATGTTGCCGGTGGACTACGCCGAGGATGGCATCCGCGTGCACGGGTTTGTGGCCAAGCCGGGGTTCACGCGAGGGTCACGGCGCGAGCAGCGGATCTTCGTCAACGGGCGTGCAGCAGCGGCTGAGGTCGTCTACTACGGCCTGCGGGAGGCCTACCACACGCTGGTGATGAAAGGCCGCTACCCGCCTGTGGTGCTCTATCTTGAGCTTGATCCCGTGCGGGTTGATGTGAATGTGCATCCCACCAAGCGGGAGGTCCGCTTCCGGGAGGCCCGGCTGGTGGGACAAGTCGTTGGCGCCGCCGTCCGTCGGGCTCTTCGTGGCCTCGCCGTCGAGGCCCCGTCACCATCGCCTCCGCCCTTGCCCCGGTCGCCCGCCAGCCCCCTGCATCCCGCTTCCGTCGCTCCCGCCGCCGTTCCGTTTCGTCTGGCAACGGTCCCGAGGCAACCCCAGCTTCCCCTTGCTGCGTTGCCGCCCACTCCCCAGCCGCCCCCTGCCAGTCCCGAGCCAGCGGCAGAGGCGCTGCCCTTGGCGGTGCCGCCAGCGGCTCCTGTCGCGCCCACTGCCCCCGCTCCCGCTCCCGCCCTGCCGGGTGCCAGGGAGGAAATTGCCGGCCTGCGCGTCATGGGTACGCTCCAGGGCACGTACCTGGTGGCGGAGGGGCCGCGGGGGCTGGTGTTGGTCGATCAACGGGCGGCGCACAAGCGAATCCTGTTCGAGCGGTTGCTCAGGAACGCGGATGGCAACCAGCAGCCCAAGCAGCAGTTGCTTCTTCCCGCTACTGTCGAACTGGGCCCCCAGGACGCTCGTCTTCTCCAGCGACAGCTTGATACGTTCCATGCTCTGGGTTTCGGCGTGGAGCCATTTGGCGGCAGCACGTTCCTGGTCAGCGCGGTCCCCGCCAGCTTGCCTGACCAGGACGCGGGCGTGCTGCTGCGGGAAATGTTGGACGATCTCCGCGAGGGCAGCGGCAAGGGCGACCGGCCGCAACAGGCGCGGGTCGCGCAGGCGGCTTGCCGCCACGCCATCCCCGAGCGCAGCGAACTCAACCGCGAGGAGATCCGCCAACTGCTGACGGATCTGGCGGCCGCCGAACTCCCCTACACATGCCCGGACGGCAAGCCGGTCGTGATCAACCTCGCGTACCGCGATCTGGAAAAGCGGTTTGGCAAGCGGACGGGGAAGGAGCCGGAGCCCGAGTCGTGACTTTGGCAGGCAAGGAGAAAGGGGCGCTGGATTCCGACCCGCTACTGAACGGCTCGGGCAGCTCGTGTCCAGCCAGAGGTCCGCGGCCCTGGCAACAGCGGGGTGCACGACCCCCTACCTCAACCTGGTCGCGTCTGCTGCTTCCCAGGATCTGCAACGGGTCTGGTTTGCGACGCCCCGAGGAGCTCGCAAGCATGCCAACCTGCGTACCAACTGTGCCTTCTTCGAGTTGTGCGTGAACAGGTCGTCGTGGTCCACTCGTCCCAGGACGTCACCGTGATCGACGGGGTGCAGCTTGCCGGAAGGGCCTGAGTGCCGTCGGTTGACCGTTCGTTGGGGGCGGTTATCTTCTTCGTAGCACCCATTGGCCTGAGACAAGGATTGCCCCACATGCCCATCTTCGAGTATCTTTGCCCGGACTGCAACCGGGTCTACAGCTTCCTGGTGAAGAGCCTGGCCTCGGCGAAGGAGCCGGTCTGCCCCAAATGCGAGGCCAAGGATCTCCGGAAGATGGTCTCCAAATTCGCTGTTGGCAGCCGTCGCAGCCCAGCGACCCCGGCTGGCGAGGAAGGCGGGCCCGACCCGTTGGCCGATCCGCGCGTGGAGCGGGAAATGATGAAGCTGATGGGCGATGCCGAAGGGATGGACGAGAACAACCCACGGCAACTCGGGCAGCTCATGCGCCGCATGGGCGAACTCACCGGCGAGCCCATGGATAGTGCCATGGAGGAGGCCGTGCGCCGCCTCGAATCCGGCGAGGACCCCGAGAAAATCGAGGAAGACATGGGCGATATGTTTGGCGACGAACCGTCGGGGCCCGGGGGCTCGGGGGGGGCACCGAGCTACGACGATGGCCTCTACGATATGTAGCCCATTCCCCTGTCTCCCCCAGGGGGGCGCATGTCACCCCCGCGCTAGGTAGGAGAGGATGCCGATCGCGACGAGTCTCGCGAAGACCGACGCCACCGCCGCGATGCGGAAGCATGTATCCCAGTCATCCTGCTCGGCCAGGTAGTACAGCATGAATACCACGGCGCCCAATGCCAGGAACACCCCCGCGTAGGGGATCACGCACAGGCATGCCGCAACCACGGAGATGAGCGCGTTCTTCCAGAGCAGAATCGGCTTCTTCGAGTCCCCGGCAACCCAGAGCGAGAGCATGCTGACACCGGCCAAGACCACGAATAGCGTGGCAAACTGCTTCACGGGCAGTTGGGCAAGGTCTTCCAGCGACATGGGATGACTCCTCCCGTTCAGGGCTGAACCGTGTCTCCTGCCTGATCCCTGGCCAGCGATGCCAGGCCAGCAACAAGCAGGAAAGGGAATATTGGCAGGCTAAGCGTGGTGGTCTTCACCGGCACTCTCCGTCCGTCCACCGTCGTCACGTGTTCCTCCTGCCTCTTCTTGGGAGCCCCGTAGACGGCAATGCCGATCTGCCTGACTCCCAGGTAGAGGAACGCAGAGAAGCAGAAGCTGCCAACCAGCAACCACGCTGACTTGCGGCTGATGCGAAACGCCGACCAGCACACGTAAACCCCATATCCCATGATCAGGTAATACAGGACGCGAAGCGAAAGCGAGAGAACATGCATGGGCACCAATCCCTTCTCTGTCTGGATTCCCTCCCGCGAGATTCCCGGAAGGACAGCAGCAGAATACTACCGTGTCCCGCACAGATCGCAAGCACTCCCCGGCGGGGTGAATCACACGGCCGACATGGACGATGCAGCTCAGCACCCGTCCATGTCGTCCATTCGCCTACACCTCGAACGTCGCCAAGCCCCAGGCTTCGCGTCGGCGGAACTTGGCCTTGTAGTTGGTCTGCACCTTGCCACCATCCTCGAGGCAGGCGATGCAGGCGCGGACGCAGGCGGCATTCAGCCGGTTGGGCGGTGCCGTGGCCAGGGAAGTGTCGGGGAAGGCGCCATTCACACAGAAGGAGCACTTCTCCTGACAGATCTCGCCGACCGTGATCGTCTGCTCGCCCACTTGGCGGCTTACCGGTGTGGCGGCGAGTGCATCGGCGGGACATCCCTGCACGCAGGCCAGGCAGTCCTCACGAGCGCAGATCTGGCCGCTGGCGAACGGCGTGTCGGGCTCGATCTCGGCTTCGCTGAAGATCATGCCGAGGGACTGGCGGACGCCGAACTGCGGGGTCAGGAAGAGCCCGTGGTACCCGATCTCGCCGAGACCGGCGAGTTGGGCGGCCAGTTGGATGTCGGGAGTGACATTGGGGGCGGGCTTGCCGTCCTTGAAGACCACGCCATCGGGCCAGCGTTCGGCGGCCATGGGGCTGCACGGAACGGCGAGGAAGCCGTTGTCCTCGAAGATCCGGCAGAGGTAGTAGGCGGGCTTTGGCGGCAGGTAGCGGTTTGCCCGCATCCACAGGGGGCCTTCCTCGACCCCCCGGAAATAGCTGCGGGGAATCGATTTGGCGTAGACGATGATGGATTTGGCCTTGGGCAGGATGCTCAGGGGATTCCACTGCGGGGCCACGTCGCGGTAGCCGTCGATGGATGCTACGCCCACCATGTCCAGTTGGAGGGACTTGGCCCACGTGTCGAGGGTGTCTCTGCTGATGTCCATTATGCCACGTCTCCCTTCACGCCGCCTTTGAGCTTCTTGCGGGCTTCGAGGTGCGTGTTGCAGGCCTGCACGCAACCGACGGCACCACAGACGGAACCGGGGCGTCCGCCCTGGCCGTGCTCGGCGGAGCCGGTGCTGATGAGTTCGAGGTAGTCGATGCGGTTGGCGAGGTCGAAGCCCAGTCGGTACGCCTCGTACCAGCTGTAGTCGGTCTCTTCCACCTTCATGTGCATGCCGGGCAGGTCCTTGGTCACGAAGGGCGAGGCTTTGGGGTTCAGCCCCCAGTGGGTGACTTTGCACTTGCCACAGTCCACCTTGCCCCATTCGAACTCGCGGCCCTCGACCTCGATGGCTTCGCGTTCGCCACCAAGGCACTTGCCGGGGCAGAACTTCACGCAGGCCATGCAACGGTCGCAGACGTTCTCCTCAAGCAGGGGATCGGGTTCCAGCACGGCATCGGTCAGGAGAATGTCGAATCGCTGCCGGGGACCGAACTCGGGGGTCAGGAAGACCTTGGACCAACCGATTTCGCCGAGGCCTGCCAAGGCGGCGGCGACCCGCATATGGAGCATGATGCAGGGGGGCATGCGGTCCTTGCCGAGGGGTTCGCGGGCGGGCGGGGCTTCATCGAGCAAGGTGTGACCACCGGGCGACGCGACGGCCTCGTGGCCGTGGTCGTCGAGCAGGTTCGAGATGGCACCGGTGGCCCCGCCGAGGGAGCTGTAGATGCCGCTGCCGTAGCCGTATACCCAGTAGGCCGACCAGTCGGTTCCTTCCTGGATGCCCTTGTAGCTCCCCTTCAGGATGCGGCTGGCGTAGACGATGACCGACTTCGCCTCGGGGAAGAGGGAGCTTGGGTGGGTCTCTGGAGGGCCGTCCTTGAAGCGCTCGATGCTGGCAATGCCACAGATGTCGGCGCCGCCTCGAATTGCGGCGTCTTTCACCATTTGTGCAGTAAGCATGACTACCACTCCCTCGCTTCATCTGGCCGGAAACCCCATGGTTCGCGGGTGCGGAACGGGATCTTGTAGCCCGTGTCGTGTGTGGCCTCGAAATGGGCGATGCAGGCGCGACCGCAGGCAGCGGTCAGCCGATTGGGCAAGCCCCCCCGTCCGAAGACGCTCGCGTCGCCCTTCACCTGGTTGTTCTCGATGTCGAAATGCAGCTCCTCGGCGCCGGCGAAGTACTTGGAGTCGCCGGCTGCGCCGTTGGGACAAGCCCGGCAGGCGACCGCATTGACCGCGCCGAGGGTCATGCTCCGGCCGTTGCAGGTCAGCGTCCCTGCGTTGTCGGCCGAGATGGCCTGCAAGGGGCAGGCCTGCACACAGGCCATGCAGCCATCGCAGATGTCGCTGGCCTTCTCCTCGCTGCTGCCAGGCTCGATCGCCATATCGGTCACGATCAGGCCGATGGACTGACGGATGCCGAAGCGCTCGGTCATGAACATGCCATGGTAGCCGATCTCGCCGAGTCCCGCAGCGACTGCCGCGAAGTCGATGGACAAGCGGACCCCGTTGGGGGCGCACTGACCGTCGCGGAGCGGGCGACGCGGCATTCTGGGCGCATCGACCGGGGCGTAGGGCACGCACTCGTGCCCTTCGCGCTCGATGCAGCGGACCAACCCCTCGAAGCCGGTGAGCCAACGCGGTTGCGTGCTCCACAACGAGCCCTCCTCCATGGACCGGAAGCGGCCCCGGCGGATCTTCGCGCCGACCACGAGCACGCTCTTGCCGTCGGGGAAGATGCTGAGCGGATGCTCGTTCGGCGGCAAGCCGTCGAAACAAGACATTGGGGGTACGCCGACCAGGTCGTACCCCACGTTCTTGCGGAACTCTGCGAACGGTGTAATCTGCCTGTTTCTCCTGGACTATGCCTGCACGCAATGCTGCTATGGGGAAAGAGAAATGGACGAATTGGGCTGGGAGGGGATCAGGCCATCAGATCCCTGGCTGCCTCGACAAGGACTGCGAGGATTTCGTCGGTATACGCGTCGGTCATCTGCGGCGTGGTATGCCACGCCGCGCCGAGGACGCCAAGGAACTTGCCCGTGGCATTCAGACAGGGACAGCCCGCCACCCTGTACTTGGAGGCCCGGGCGAAGGGGGGGAAGACCACGCCTGTCCGCCGAATCTCGGCCAGGTACGTCTCCAGTTCCTCCTCGCTGCCCCAATTCGCCGTGCCCGCGACCTGGAACGGATGGCGCAACTGCACGCTATGCCGCGTCTCGGGGTCGGCGTAGGCCAGGAAGGCCAGCCCGGATGCCGTCTGGTGCGGGGCGAGCACGGCCCCACTGTTCCGCTCCAGAAGCATACGGTCAGGGAACTGGCGGAACCGCACTACCACCTCGCCACCAACCGGCTCGCAGAAGCTGACGATCGCTTCGGGCAGCCGCTTGGCCAGGAGTCGGGTGCCCTCCTCGGCGCGGGCCAGGAACGAGCTGGACGCGTCGTCGGCCACCAGCATGTAGACCGCCGGGCCCACACGATGGGTTGCGCCGTCCTTCACCACGAAGTCACGGCTGGCCAGGGTCCGCAGCAGATTGTGCACCGTCGGCCGTTTGAGCCCAGTCGCTGTGACGAGGTCCGCGATTCGCAGGCCCCCCTCGGACTCGGCCAGAAGCCGCAGAAGGTCCAGCCCGCGGGCAAGGGATTGGATGAGATCGTTCCCTGGCATATGCCTATCGTCAGCTATGATGATTATCTATGTCAGCTATGCGGACTATGTCAGGGATTGGCGGGAGATCAAGCGCGATCTGTCACTTCCTGGCCGAAGGAGGCAAAGGAATGCGCAGATCCTGGCCCTTGGCTCTCTCCGACTCCTCTCCCCGCATTGCCTCTGCCTCGCGCCATGCCATGGTACTGGCACATTCCCATCGCCCGGAGAGGCTCCATGCAGAACGCCTTTGCTGCCGCTATCCTGTATTGCATCGCCACGGTATGTGCGGGCGAAACCCATCCCTTGGATGCCCAGGGGTTCGTCCGCGATTGGCTAATCGGCGGCGCCTACCCGAGCTACAGGGTTGGCAATTCGCCTCGCGGATACGCGACCGACTTCCTCGTCGGGCTCGGCGGGGAAGCCCGGGCGGCACCCTACCCCGGCTTGGTGGGCGAGGTGGAGTTCAAGGCTGACAAGGCCGCCCTGATTGCTGGCATTGGCTCGACCAACGAGTGGGGGTACAAGAAGACGAAGGTACTCGGTGTTCGTTGGCAGGAGCTGCACTCGGCCAAACCGGACGCCACCCTATCGCTGGACGGGATGTTCACCCCGCTGGAGGATCACATTGTCGCCTATGCCTTCTGCTACGTTGAGTCGCGGGAGAGCAGGGCGATCCAGGTACGCGTCGGCAGCGACGACGACCACAAGGTCTGGCTCAACGGGGACTTCCTTGGCGGCGTGAACAAGTCACAGGCAGTCGTGCCGGGTGGTGCCATCTACCAGGCCAAGCTGACGCGCGGACTCAATCGCCTGCTGCTCAAGGTCGTCGACCGAACTCAGGGTCACGGCTTCTGCCTGGCGTTGACCGACGCGACCGGCAGGCCTCCGGCAGGTGTCCGGATCCGCTTGGCGCACCCGCGCCGCAAGCTGCTGGCAGAAATCCCCGGGTTGCGGAGCGTCGAGGCGTGGGACCGCGGGTTCCATGCGGGATTCAGCTTTGCGGAGGGGAACTGCTTCGCCGGGCAGAGCGCCGGGCGCGTGCAAGTCGGCTTCTCCAAGCCGGGCCGTTACGCGCTCACCTTCGCGTTCACCAGCCAGGGGCAGACGGTCGCGACACACGAGGTAGCCTCGATGGTGGAGAGCACGCAAAAGCTGGTCGAATGGAACCCGGTCTGCGATCTCCCCGCCGGTCCTCTGCGGATGACGGTGACCGTGCAGGGCGAAGCTCAGGCCCCGCCCATCGTCCTCTCCCACACGGTCAATGTCATCGATCTGGCAGCGGTCAGGGGCGAGAACGCCGCCTTGGCGGAACGCATCGCGGCGACAGAGAAGAAGCTCCTCGACGTCCAAGGGAGACAGGCGGCATTGACTCGGTCCGTAACGGGTCTCCAGCGCCGGCGGAAGGGCCTCTACGCGCAGATTGAGGGTGCGTATCTTGAGAAACGCAAGGGGCTTCGTTCCGCCCCGCCCGCCATCAACGAGGCCATGGTGCCCGCCCGCACGGCCCGCCAGCGAATCTGTCTCAACGGCGACCAATGGCTCGGCACGGCCGCGCCCGAACCGAGGGGCGCGCGCAAGATGGCCAACCACCCTCCGGCCGGCTGCGATTGGCGGGCCGTGACCCTTCCGGTTCCCATGCACAGCACCTATTTCCGCACTCGGATCTATCCTCTACGGAACCTCGACCCCAAGAATCCCTATGGCAAAGTCGAGCGCCTTCCCGGCTGGGCCAGCCTGCCGTTTGATCCCCTCGTCTGCAAAAGCCGGACCTGGTTCCGCAAGGAGCTGCAACTGAGTGACAGGCAGGCAGCGGGAGCATGCACCTTCGTGTGCGAGAACGTTGGGGGGAGGCTGACCGTCTATCTGAACGGGAGCTCGTGCGGCGAATACAGCGGCACCATCGGGATCGTGTCGATCCCGCTCAGGGGCATGAAGCAAGGGAAGAACGTGTTGGATTTGCGCTTGGAGGCCCCCATTACGGTCGGCGTGCCACAGGGGAAGTTCACCACCCACTGGGGACTGCGCGGGGACCTATTCCTGGACATGGCGGCACCCGTGATGGTAGCCGGAACGGACGTCAGGACCAGTTGGCGAAAGGGACGCATCGAGGTCTCGACAGAGGTGGAGAATCGCGGCGGCATGCCCACCCAGGTACGGCTGGATCAGTACTGCGTGCGGGACGGTCGCGTGACCTACAGGTTCGACCCCCAAACCACCCGCGTTCCTGTCGGGGGAAAGGCTACCATCGGGAATGCCGGGACGTGGGTGGAAGCCACGCCATGGGGGATCGGGGGGGGCCATGGCGCGCCTGTGTTGTATGAGCTGGTGAGCGACGTCCAGGTGGACGGTGAACTGGTCGACCGGCACATCGTGCCCTTTGGGTTCCGCGAGTTCTGGGTCGCTGGCACGGACTTCTACCTGAATGGCAAACGCATCATCCTGCAGGGCGATGTCGGGCTGGCGGGCCTGACCCCCAAGAGGCTGGATGTCATCCTCCCCCTGCTGCGGGCCGATGGGATCAACACCATTCGGATCCACGATTCCGACTACTGGTCCCCCGCGTTCCTCCGTGCCTGCGACCGCCTGGGCATGTTGGCCTACGCCCAGATGTACCCGATCCTGCATGAGAGGAAACCAAAGAAGAACCAGGACACCGGCACCCGCACGTATCTGTCCCACGACGCATGGCTGAAGCACCCGCTCCACGAGTACAACCTGCGGAACTACGCGCGCTGGTCACGAATGCTGCGGAACCACCCGAGCGTCGTCATTGCCGCCACGGACAACGAGATCTTCACCCAAGCCTGGGACCGTCCCGAGAGCGAGGCGTACAACATCCGCAACGACCGGCTCGGGGCGTTCTACGGCCGCTACGTCAAGTCCCTCAACCCATCGCTTGTGATGACGCGCGACGGCGACGAGGGAACCTGGGGACACAAGGGGAAGTGGCAGGAGGAGCCGCCCTG
>JABGQJ010000599.1 GCA_018648945.1 Victivallales bacterium | reverse complement strand
CGTGGTGTCATGATGAAACCGGTTCCCACTCTTCGGTTCATGTGATGGGCAGGGGCGCATCTCACGGGCGTGCCGGGTTGGCGCGGCCTACAAGGCCCGACAGACCACGATGCTGCACTCAGTCGGCGCACACTGGATGCCCCACAGTCCAAGCACCCTACCCTCGCGGGATCGAGCATCAAGCCAAGCGTTCCGGTGAAGTCGCTCCGCAAGGGAAGAAGAGGGACGGTGGAAGTAAGGGCATCCTGGGGGCCGTGGACGGAACGCCCGTGACTGCGAGGAGAAGGGGACGCTTGCGACGCGAGTGGCTGGGAAGGGGCGGTTCGCATATGTCGCAGCGTCACCAAAGCGGCGAGGACGCCGCTTCTACCCTCGCCAGCGCCAGGCATCGATAGCTCGCCGGTTCCCTACCGCCTGCCCAAGCCGAAGATCCAAGATGCGGGCCGGGAACGGGCGAGCGAAACACCGGGGATCACGGGGAGGGAGAAGGCAGTTGCGACGCGAGTGGCCGGGAAGGGACGGTTCGCGTATATCGCAGCGTCACCAAAGCGGCGAGGACGCCGCTTCTACCCTCGCCAGCGCCCAGGTATCGGTGACTCCACCATGCCTCCACGCTCTGCCCGGGCCGGAGCTTCAGGATGCGGCCCGGAGACGTGCCGGAGGAACGTCCGCACGAAGGAAGAGAGCGCCTACTCTTTCTTCTTGCGGGCCGGGCGGATGTGAAGCTCGCGATACTGCTTCTCGGAGGCCTCGTTGGGGGCCCCCATGAGCAGATCCTCCGCACGCTGGTTCATCGGGAAGGCGATCACTTCGCGGATGTTCGCCTCGTCGGCCAGCAGCATGACGATGCGGTCGATCCCGGGGGCAATCCCGCCGTGGGGCGGGGCACCGAAGCGGAAGGCGCGAATCATGCCGCCGAACTTGTCGTCCACTTCCTCGGGCCCGTATCCCGCGATTTCGAAGGCCTTGTACATGATGTCCGGACGGTGGTTCCGGATAGCACCACTGGACAGCTCAATGCCATTGCAGACGATGTCGTACTGGTACGCCAGAATGTCGAGCGGATCCTTGGTCTGCAGCGCCTCCATCCCGCCCTGGGGCATGGAGAAAGGATTGTGGCTGAAGGCGGTCTCGCCGGTCTCCTCGTCGGCCTCGAACATGGGGAAGTCCACGATCCAGCAGAAGCGGAATTCGCCTTCCTTGATCAGGCCGAGGCGTTGCCCCAGCTCGGGAATCACGTGGCTGGCGATTTCGGTCGCCTTCTTCACCTTGTCAGCCAGGAAGAACAGCACATCGCCGTCGCCGACGCCGCAACGGGACTTGAGCTCGGCAATGCGGGGCTCGTCGAGGTAGTTGGCGATGGGGCTGCGCGCCTCGCCGTTCTCGAAGACAATGTAGCCAAGGCCCTTGGCCCCGACGGACTGGGCGAACTCGATCATCTGGTCGTAGAACTTGCGCGGCGTGGCCTCGGCAATGCCCTTGGCGGCGATGGCGCGGACCGTGCCATTCTTCCTGCTGGCAATACCCGCGAAGGCCTTGAAGTCGCTGCCCGCGAAGACGTCGGAGACATCCACCATCTCCAGCGGGTTGCGCAGATCCGGCTTGTCCGTGCCGAAGCGCTGAATGGCTTCCACATAGGGGATGTGGGGGAAGGGCTGGTCGGCGATGGGCTTGTCGCTGAAGGTCTCGAAGACATCCACCAGCAGCATCTCGACCGCCTGGAAGACATCCTCCTGCTCCACAAAGCTCATTTCCAGGTCCAGCTGGTAGAACTCGCCGGGGGAGCGGTCGGCCCGGGCGTCCTCGTCGCGGAAACACGGCGCAATCTGGAAGTAGCGGTCGAAGCCGGACACCATCAACAGCTGCTTGAACTGCTGCGGAGCCTGGGGCAAGGCGTAGAACTTGCCGGGGTGAACGCGACTGGGGACCAGGTAGTCCCGCGCGCCTTCCGGCGAACTCGCGGTCAGGATCGGGGTCTGGAACTCGCTGAACCCCATGTCGGTCAGCTTGGCCCGGATGTGGGAGATCACGCTACTGCGCAGCATGATGTTCTCATGCATGCGCCGGCGCCGCAGGTCGAGGAAGCGGTAGGTCAGGCGCACGCGCTCGCTGCATGGCTCGTCGGTATTGACGATCATGGGCAGCGTCTCGGCGTGGCTCAGCACCTCCAGTTCCACCACTTTCAGATCGATTTCGCCGGTGGGGAGCTTGGCGTTGACCGTCTCCTCGCTCCGCGCGACCACTTCGCCGGTGACCGAGATCACCGACTCGTTGCTCAGTGCGCTGAAGTCCACATTCGGCAGATCACTCGGATTGCCGACGACCTGGGTGATCCCATAGTGGTCGCGCAAGTCGATGAACATCACGCCGCCGTGATCGCGAATAGTGTTAACCCAGCCGGAAAGACGGGCCGGTTGGCCGATATGCTCTTTCCGCAGGTCGTTGCAGGTCTGTGTCCTGAACCGATGCATGCGGTCGCTCCTGGTACGCAAAAGAAACCGACGCGGACTATCCGCGCCGGTAGACGAGTCACGTACTATAGCCGACCTCCCCGCCCTCGGAAACCCGCGCGCGACGATCTCCGGGACCAGCGGTCAGTGCGCGGCGATCCAGCAATCCAGAAACAGATGCCGAATCCTGGCCATTTCCTCTGCCAGCGGCGGGCACTCCTCGCCATGAAGAATGCGTTCGTCCAGGAAACCGTGCACGGCGATCGCGAACGTGCGGGCAAGATGGAAGGGAGTCTCATCCACGGTCAGCCTCCCCGCTGCCGCGATGCGTTCGAACGCCGCCAGGTACTGATCCCGCAGCCAGAGCGCATTGCCGCGGAACTGCTCGGCCAGAGCAGGGATATGCTCGCTGGCACAGAGCACCTGTCCCAGATCCCGCCGCTCGTCCACGCCACGGAACAGCTCCAGTGTGGCTTGCTCGATGGCTTGCGCCGGGTCCGGAGTCTCGGCAATCACCCGCGCAAGCGCTTCCTTGAGCGGATCGAAGGCCCACTCAGCGACGGCCACAAGCAGGGCTTCCTTGTCGCGGAAGTAATTGTATAGGGTGCCCTTCGAGACCTCCGCCGCCTGGGCGACCCGATCCATGGTCAGCACGGCGAGCCCCTGCTCGGCCAGGACCTTCGCCGCCGCCTCGCAGATCGCCTCGTTCATCAGCGCCTCGGTCAATTCCCTTCGTCTCTTGGCAAGTGTGCCCATGGGCCGTTCCGTTCCATTCGCGATCATGGATGTCGTTTCCACGACTATACCCCCGCGCACCGCTCTTGTCCGCTGGGAGCCAATGGCAACGCCCAATGGGGGTTGCACCCCTGCTCCGGCGGCGTACAGTCAAGGGCCTTCCGCCGCACATCCCGCAACCAAGCAGTACTCTTGAAGCAGCATACCGATCTTACGCAGGGCAGCGTGGTCAAGCACCTCGTGGCCCTGACCGTGCCCATGATCGCGGGCGTCGCCGCGATCATGGCCTACAATCTGACCGATACGTACTTCATCTCGAAGCTGGAAAACGGCACCGAAAAACTGGCGGCCATGGGCTTTACCTTTCCGGTGGTCATGGTCGTCGGCGCCATTGCCATGGGCATCGGCATGGGGGCCTCTTCATGCATCAGTCGAGCCATCGGCAAAGGCGACCAGCACCGGGTCCGCAGGCTGGCCACCGACGGGCTGGTCCTGGCACTGATCCTGGTCGCCGTGCTGGGGGGCACGGGCCTGCTCACGATGGGACCGCTCTTTCGGCTTCTTGGAGCCAAGCCCGAACTGCTGCCGCTGATCCGGAAGTACATGACCCTCTGGTACAGCGCCGTGGCTGTCGTCGTCATCCCCATGGTAGGGAACAACATGATCCGGGCCACCGGCAACACCTTCGTACCCAGCCTGATCATGATTCTGGGCGCGGTGCTGAATGTGATCCTCGATCCGCTCCTCATCTTTGGTTGCGGCCCAATCCAGGGAATGGGCATCTTCGGCGCGGTGCTGGCCACGGTCCTGAGCCGCCTGGTCAGCGGCAGCGTCTCAATCTGGGTGCTGGCCCGCCACTGCGGACTGCTTGAGCTAGCGCGCCCGCGCTGGCAGGAACTGGTGGACTCCTGGAAGGAGATGCTCTGCGTGGCGATTCCGGCGGCGGGGACCCATATGCTCATGCCGCTTTCGCGTGCGTTGATGATCCAGATGGTCGCCGGCTGCGGGAATCCGGCTGTGGCGGCGGTGGCGGCTGGGGCGCGCGTCGAACGTTTCCTATACATCGTCTGCATCGCCATGGGGTCGTGCCTGATTCCGCTGGTCGGCCAGAACTGGGGGGCCGGGCGGCTCGACCGCGTACGCCACATCCGCAACGTCTCCGCCGTGTTCGATATTCTCTACGGGGTGCTGAGCTTCCTCCTGGCCCTGGCCCTGGCGACGCCAGTCGCCCGCATCTTCAGCTCCGACCCGCTGGTGATCGAGCGCATCGTCTGGTACTTGCAGGCGATTCTCCTGGGCTCGGCGCTGCATCATGTGGGGGTCCACACCGGCTTCATGTTCAACGCCATCAACCGCCCCGGCGCAGCGGCGCTCTTCAACGCTCTGCGCATGCCCACGATCCAGATCTCCTTTGCCTGGATTGGCCTCAAGATCGGGGGCTTGTGGGGCCTCTTCCTTGGCCTTGGCATTGCCCCTCTCCTGACTGGCACCATCGCCCTGATCTGGTTCGAACTGATCCTGCGCCATGCCGAGCGCGGCCCCAGTTGCCACCGCAAGATCGACCGCCTTCCCTCCCAACTTTGAGGAGATCGCCCGGAGATGCAGGGGCTGTCGGCCTGTGCCCTGGCCCTGCGTGGAGCCAGCTGTGGGATTGCCCTGCGGCAGGAGATGGCGAACGACGGAAT
>JABGQJ010000598.1 GCA_018648945.1 Victivallales bacterium | reverse complement strand
GCCTGAGTCGGTGGAGAAGAAGGCAACACGCGATGCATCCAGCGGCCCCCGACAGTCCGGCCAGGCCAGCAGAGGGGCATCCATCCACAGCATGGACAAGGCAAGGCATGACCTACTGGCGGCGCGTTCCGAGTGGGGTTGCGGGCGACACGGCCAACCGGGACTGGCCCTGATTGCCCAGGAACGCTACCGTAGGGCGCAGGACCGACCGACTGAAGAATCAAGCGGCCCTGTCACTGGCAACCGAGCGGCTCGAAAGGAGGCGCCATGCGCTGTTGGAGCGAACGACCGAGAACCGCCCTGCTGTTGACCCTAATCGTTGTGGGCATGGGTGTTCAGGCGCAGGAGAACGTCGCTTCGGGCGCAGCCGTTACCTTTGTCATTCCGCCAAACTACGCCTACAGCAAACACCCCGACGACGCCAGACACCTCACGGATGGCCTGCCCACACCAGCCCGCGGAAGGTACCAGGCCTGGACCGCACCGGGAGCGGTGGGCTGGAGCCACCGCAACGCCGCGTTCATCCTTGATCTTGGTGCCGAGAAGCGCATCGGCAGCTTCGTTGTTCGCAGCAAGCACTGCGAACGAGTCGGCGTGTTGCCACCTCAGAGCCTGCGCGCCTATGCCGTGCGGCCACGGCAGCTTCTGCTCGTTGGCGAGGCAAAGACAAGCGAGGGGATGCTCTTCCCACCCGTGGTGGCAGGCGAGGACGCCGGGCCCACCCGATCCGTGATCAACACTTTGCCAGTGAGCTCCCGGAAGTGGCTGATCTGCATTGGTCCCGGCAAGAATATGTCCGTCGACGAGATCGAGGCGTATGAGCATGCAGACCCCGAGGCCCCGCCACCCGCCTTCGCAACGCCGCTCGCCTTCGGGATTCCTGAGGTCTACGAGCCCCTCCTCGGCACGCCGGTGAATGTGCAGGAGGTCTTGACCAAGGCCCGCGTCATCAGTGCGCTGCAATGTGCCCGGCCACTGGCAACGGGGAGCGCGGCCGCCACATTCGTGCTGCCCGCTGCATCCGTGCGCGATGCCGTCGAGCTGACCGCCCGCAGCGATCTGACCGCCCAGGTCGTGCCCTTCTACTACCAAAGGGCGCTGGACCCGGCAGCGGTCGTGCGGATCGAGGAGCGTCTGTCCGGAGAAACGCCCCTGTGGATTCTCGGCGGGCTCTCGTGGCCGGAGCTGGATGCAAGCGTAAGGGATCTGCTCTTGGCTGGCGTCCGGGCCGGTCGATTTGGCGTGCTCTGGGTCCATTGCCATGGCACGCCGCCCGTAACGTTGCCGGACGATGCCACCCCAACCGATGCCTTGGGACACATCCTGAGCCAGACTGCGGATAGCCTGCCGCCGAAGACCACGGTCAAGGCCCACCGTCTCGGGCAGGGACGGTTCGCGACCCTACGCTATGCAGGCGGGAACAAAGTGCCGCCAACAACCCTATTCCCCGCCATCACCCCAGCCCCTGATGCCGTTGGCATCCCACGCTGGGAAGGCTGCGCGGCCACCCTGATCCGGACCGCGCTCTGGGCCGCTGGGCGCCTGGACCCAACGCTGGACCTCAGCCTCGCCGGAAGCGCGGTGCAAGTACGCCATGAGGCACGCGAGGACACGAACCTGATCGTCAACTGGTACGACCGCTTCTGGGAGCCCCTTGGCGTGAGGCAGGTCAAGGCCACTGGCGGCACCTCAACCATCCCGTTCCCGCAACTGCCAAGCGGCAGGCATGCCTGCGTAGTGAGCCTGGTTGATGGGCAAGACCGAGTCATGGACTGGGCCATGGTCGCCGTCCCGGGGCCAGACAATGTCAGGATCACCGCGCTGAGCGCCGAGCCCAGCCCCCTTGAGCCCGGGAAGCCCAACCTGATCCGCGTTCAAATTGAGGCGAAACGCCCTATCGATGCCAGCCGGGTGCAGATTCGCGTATTGGATGCCTGGGGCCGGTTGCTTACCGCGCCAACTGCCACCGTGACCGTACCGGTCGGGGTCAGCACGGTGCTTGTCCCCGTCGAGGGTCTGGAGCGATCCCCCCGGGCGGTCGGCCTGCTTTTGGACGCCACCGTCACTGCGGGACCGGAGCTCCTGCACCGGACCAGACGACATGTGCCCGTGCGACAACAGAGAAAGCCGTCCTTCTTCTTCGAGGAATGGAGCGGCATGAGCTGGTGGGGCTCGGCGACACCCGCCGGGCTTGCCATGACCGCCGAAGAACTGCGCATGGGCGTGGATTCGGCGACCTTCTACGGGGTCGGAGAGCCGACCATCCGGGCGCGCCTCGCCGCCAATGTGCGCGCGAATCCCCTGGGCTTCGGACGCGTGACCGTCAAATCGACCGAGCTCCGCGACCGCATCCGGAAGCCCTGCCTGGCCGACCCTGAATACGTGGAGAAACTGTCCTCACGCATGCTCGACATGGTGGCGACCTCGACAATCACCCAGCCAGACGTGGTCATCTCAGGCGACGAGCAGTCGATCGGCTACTGGTCCTGGGGACACGATCTGGACTGGTCGCCACTCTCACTCCAGCGCTTCCGGATGTGGCTGCGGTCGCGCTGGGGTGGACTCCCGGAGCTCAACGCTGCCTGGCAGACCAAGTTCGCGCGTTGGGAAGACGTCATGCCAATCCCCCTCGCCGAGGCGCGCGAACGGGATGTGATCGCCCCGTGGCTTGAGTTCCGCCGCTTCATGGACAGCGAGTTCATTGGTCTGTTTGAGGGACTGAGCGGAAGGCTTCGGCAGAAGCACCCCAACGTCCGAGTTGGCCTGTCCGGGATGGCCGGCCCGTCCGCCTTCAACGGGCATGACTTCAAGGCTCTCCTCGACCGCCTGCCCGTGGCCCCGATCATCTACGATGGGCTCCAACGCGAACTGGTCCGAGGATGGCGCGGTGATGACGACCGAGTCAGTACCTGGACGGGATACGACACGACAAACACCAACGAGCGATACGACCGTTTCCACCCGTGGTACATGCTCGCCCATGGTTGCGACGGCGCCAACGCCTACACCTCCTGGCAGTTCAGCTACCGCCCCTACGCGGATGGGGGAATGATCTCGGTCAACGGCTACGCCACGGCGCACGGGGAGTGGATTGCCGAGGAGATCGCCAGCATCCGAAGTGGCCCCGCCGCCCTGCTCAAGGCGAGCAAGCGCCTGCACCCGGACATCGCGGTCCTCTTCTCCATGGAGTCCCTCAACGCGGCTACCTGCCGCAAATGGGCTCGCTACAGCCAGGTCGTCTACGGTGTGACCCAAGCCATCGAGGATCTTGGTTTCCAATACGACATGCTCGCCCCCGAGCAACTCACGACCAAGGCCCTGAAGCCGTACCGCCTCATCATCCTGCCCGCCGCCTACTGCCTGGGAGACAAGCAGATCCAGGCACTCCGCGCCGCCGCCCGAAACGGGGCTGTGTTGTTGACCGATTGGCGCGCGGGCTCCTTCGATCAACATGGTGTGCCGCGCACCCCAGGATTCGCCGAGCAGATGCTGGGACGCCCCCCAGCAGCCGCACCGCCACAGTGGACGCCGGAGACATTGCCGCAGATCGTCGATATCGGGGCCGGGCGCGCGGACCTGATCGAGAGCGTCATGCCGGAGTATGCCTGGTTCCAGCTCAAGGGTGCCGCCCCCGAGACCGAACAGCAGCTCGACCCCACCAACACAGACACGCGACGCGCCTGGCGAACCCAACTGGCAACTCTCATCACCGATGCGGGCTGCACCTATGGCCCCAAGCTGCAGTCAGCCGGGACCACCCACCAAGATGTCGAGAAGGTCGTATACCAGAATGGAGACCAAGTCCTGGCCCTGCTGCTGCGCAAATACACAGCCCGCGGCAGCGTGGGCGACGGCACCCCGCGTTCCTACGGGCTGGTCGTGCCCAAACAGGCGCCCTTTGCCTACCTGGGCCGAACCGGGCGTTTTCTCGGCAAGGGCAGCGTGGCGAGGATCGACCTCAGGCCATCCGATGTAGCTTTGGTCAGTTTCCTGCCATACCGGGTGAATCGACTCGCCATAGCCAGGATGGCGTCGCCCTCCCTCCCCCGTTTCCGTGCTACCGTGGAGACCGGAGGCCGCGGCCCCGGACGGCACATCATCCACGTGCGCGTCACGGCACCAGATGGGACGCCAGTACCCGCCGCCGACCAAACAGTCGAGGCCCGGCAGGGCACGGCGGAGTTTGCGGTACCCGCCGCGCTGAACGATCCGCCTGGGCTCTATACGGTGCACATACGCGATGCAGCGACCGGCATAACCGCCACCACCACCCACACCCGCTGATCCAATCCGCATCCGGCCTGTATCTCACTCGTGTGAAGCGTGTCCCGGGGAAGACTGAGGAAACGCCTGGAGGCGTCACTACGAGCCGGAAGTCTCGCCCACGGTCTGCGGGAAGCGTGTGGTAAGGGCTTCGGCAACCCGCCGCTCTTCGCCATCCCGTGCTGGGATAGGGCGTCTTACTCGCGCCAGACAGCGAGGCCTGTGTCGTCCTATAGTGCCTCGCTCTCCAGTTCTGGCGAATGTGCTGGCCATGCTACCTACTCCTGATCAACTTGCCTCGCCCGGAACGCAAAGGGGTAGATGAGCGTCGGCGTCAGGACCAGAAGCACATTGCCGATGATCAGGATGATGATCACGACACGGTACTGGCCGCGCCGCCAGCCAGCGAAGCCACCCACGTATTGGATGAAGTGCGTGCGACTTGCTTCGGAAAGGCCGAGTTCCTCCACAGCCGTGTCGGCGGCCTTGCGGTAACGGGAAAGGGTCCACCGATTGCGGATCGGCACTCCGGAGATCGTTGCCAGCTCCGAGCCTTCACCGTAGTCGCCGTACGTGCTTGTACTAGACCACTTCCCTTCGGCATCGCT